>JAIVHE010000205.1 GCA_020201255.1 Desulfobacteraceae bacterium | reverse complement strand
GGTCCTGATCCGCAGCCACACTGACCTGGAAAAGATTGCAGCAAACATTCCAGACCAGGCAAACATGTTGATGAAAACCTTCTGGCCCGGCAGCCTGACCCTGGTGTTTGAAGCAAAGCCCGGCATCTGTGAGCTTCTCACTGCCGGCACCGGCAAAATCGGTGTCCGCATACCGTCTCATCCCGTGGCCCGGGCACTGGTCCAGGCAGCCGGCCGTCCCATCACTGGCACCAGTGCCAATGTGTCGGGCTCCCCGGGATGCAGCCGCATCAGCGACATGCCCCAAAAATTAATACAGGCCGCTGATATGGTCCTGGATGCAGGCCCTTTGAAAGGCGGAACCGGCTCCACCGTTCTGGACATCACCTGTAATCCGCCCCTGGTGCTGCGACAGGGAGCTGTATCGGCAGACAACATCCGGCAGGTCCTGGCATCTCACCAAAAACCAGCCATATGCTGTCAAGACCGGCAAATTCCGGCGGAACCCAAGAAAACATATTGACAAACCAGGTATTTTTCATTAATAAGATGGATTTATGCCGGAGTGGTGAAATTGGTAGACGCAGAGGACTCAAAATCCTCCGGGCTTTATGCCCTTGCGGGTTCAACTCCCGCCTCCGGCACCATCATAAAATCAAAGGGTTACGGAAAAAAGTCACAACCGAATTTTTAAAGATCAGCAAAATTTGTAAGCGTATAGTAAGCAACAGAAAAGAATTAACTCCCCAACCCGGTTATGTGCCCCCTGAACATTTGCCACTTTTTTGCAGATCTTATTGAATCCACCTTGATAGAAATCTATTGTTGATAATAAAATGGCAATGTTAAAGGAGGTATTCCGGCTCTGTTAGCTGCGTCTTGAACGAATGAACGAAAATAGGGCCATGTGTTATGGTTCAAGTTTACCATTTTATAAATCTTAAGAAATTGTTCTGAAAAATCCTTTTTTGAATTTAACATACTGATTATTTCACATATAACAAGAAGAGCATATTCTGATTTTTTTTCTTTATAAACAGTTAATCGATAGTTAATTTTTACAGTTGCATTTCTATTATCATCTGGATTGATTTCAAATGATGTGTCATATTTAACAGCTATATTCATGTCAGGCCCAATCAGATGCCTTGCACTTTTTACATTATATTTCGTAAAAAAGATTGACTCTAAACTTACCTGTTTCAAGATATCGCTGTATTCTTTGGGTGTCAGATCCTCTTTATCGTTAGCCATAGATCCTCAATATTTTAAGCTGCTTTGTTGTAATCATCAGTAATGACTGTTGATATAGTACTGTCTTTTTTTTCGGTAACAAAACCTTGTTCCAGCTTATAATTCGTTTGATATATTAGTTCGCCATGTTTTTCTGAAAAGCTTGACGTATTAGTGATTCCAGTGGTAATAATGTAATTTAAAAACTGATTTTGACTCACGTTGTTTGCCTGAGCGTTTTTCACGATTTTTTGATGTAGCTCTTTTGGCACTCTGAGCAGTATCCTTCCACTGAACTCATCAAGGGATTGTTCATCTTTCGGCTCTGGAATTTTTTTTCCTTCGCTTAAAAATCTTTTAAATGCAATTATTTTGTATTCCTTCAGCATATCAATAGCTTCTTTCTCTGTTTTACCATCCCCGGTTATTGACATCCCGAATTGTGGAATTCTGGCTAAATATCCACCACCTTCTTCTTCTTTTATCGGTTCAACTGAAATTTTGTAAGGCAAATTCAGATAATAATCTATTGTTTTCATAGTTTCTTTCATTTTTGATCCTCCTCTTCGCTCCAAAAACCTAAAATTTCTATAGCCTTTACAAGTTCTTTGACATAATAACCTTTAAATTGTTGTCCTTTATTGCAAGGAAGGCATATTTCACCATAAGGTTTGTATTTGTCAAATTGCTTTAAATCCTCATGAAAGATAATCAAGTGGGAAGAACCTTCCATTCGCCAATTATCAGGGAAAAAATATTTTACTACCGACTCAAATTCATCCTTTGGAACAGTTTTGGGTGTGTTCAGCTTCCATCTTTTTAAACGCTTATCACGCTTACTCATAATACACATTTGATATTATATATAATATCATCTCCATATTTATGATCAATAGTATAAAACCCAGAATATTGCAAACAAATTATTTTTTTCTTATGAATGGAATGAAATACCTATCACAGGGTATGCGATTAACCTGACTTTAAGACAGTACTGAGAATTTCCCCATTGAAGGATCATTATCCATCGGTTGACCATACAGATATCAATCATCGACAATCTGGTAGCTTTCTGAAGACCCGTCAGACTGTCTGCGGATGTGAAAGGACAGTATCCGGCTTTCATAGTTTTCCACATGGGTTTTGAGTTTGTCTTTGACCTGACGGAACCGGGCACTCTTTCCACATGGGTTTTGAGTTTGTCTTTGACCTGACGGAACCGGGCACTCTGAAGGCCGGAAATCAGGGACCCCACATCGTTGACCCGTCCTTCACAGATGGTTCTGGGGCCGTCTCCGATGAGCACCTCCCATTCGCTGGCTATGGTGACCCCGATTTTTTCCAGCACCGGGTAAAACTCATTTTTTACAAATTGCCGGTATCGTTTGAAGTCGTCTTTTTCCCGGGTGATGACATCCCAGACCTGGTTGAACTTTATGGTATCCGCCCCAAAATCCATGGAATAGGTCTGGTCTTTTTTCAGGGGTACCAGGATTTTGGTTTTATAGTTTTTGATAAAATTGAGCAGATCTGATTTCAGATGACGGTATTCCTCGCTTTTCAACGTGGCTTCCATCTGATCCAGGTCCTGGCTGACCGCCTCCAGGATCACCTCGCTGTAGGAACCCACAATCACGGACCACCCTGCCACGGTATGCATGCCTAAGCCGTTGATACCCGGAATGAACTCTTTGATGATAAAATCGGCATAGGCATTGTTTTCCGAAGGAATGACCGTCCAGTAATGCATCAATTTTACCGCCATATTGACCTCCTGTCAGTTTTTTTTAGTGAAATAGTATCTGTACGCTTAAAATAGGACCTTGCGTTTGTCAACCAAAATCAAACAAAACACAAAAAATCCGGCAGATGAATCGATCTATTCAGGACCGTTCATCCTGAACCAGTAAAGCATTTTTTATTTTTCTTGAAGGGGAATCCATTTGATGATATGAATTTACCATATGTAAGTATCAACGCCTGACGAATATCTGTGATGCAAAGGCGCATGGCGGATACCCGGAGCCGGCAACAGCTGACCAAGGAGGCACACACCAAAGATATGGATACTTATACCGAATTCTCAACTGATAAACAGGGTGAACCGTTCGTAACAGTGGCGGGAAGATAGTTTTATGCCGG
>JAIVHE010000204.1 GCA_020201255.1 Desulfobacteraceae bacterium | reverse complement strand
CTGGACTGTTCGCTATGCCGTAATATTTTTGGATTTTTGTGTGTGTAGCCCGGCTGCCCTTGATCCCCCGCTCGATGTCAAGATGCGCCAGCGCCCTGGGGTACTCATCTTGTAACTGTGTCAGCTGCTCTTTTCCAAAACACTCTTTAGCTGAGAGTTTTGGGCCTTTCGGCCCCTGGGTAATAGGCACTACGATTCCGTGGATATGGGGAGTTGATTCGTCGAGATGCAGCCGGCAGTCAACCAGGTGATCCCCATATTTTTTTTTCAAAAAACTGACAGATGCATCCCGCCATTTTTCCATTCGCTCCTCGTCCCATGTCCCGGCAGCTTCCGGCTGATCGGGTCGGAAGTATTCCGGTGATGCGCTCAAAAAAACTTCTTGCGCCAGCACAGCATTTGCCCGGACCTTCCTGGTGACACCGGAAGCGGTGATATGATTCATCACGGTTTCATATGCATCCGGCCCACCGTCAACCAAAATTTTATTTTGTTTTGTTCGGTCGGCATTCGGCGTGAACCGGCTCCGGGAATTGTGCTGAGCACAACCCCGGACACCGGCAGCGGATTTCAGTTTTGCGGTCCGTAAAATTGCTTTCATCGCTGACTCCCAAAATTAATCTTTCCCCAGGGGATTTTTTAACCGGGCGGTAGCCCGGTATCAGGGCCGTCAGGCCCCAGCCCCCGGCAGGGCTCACACCAATTGCAAATTGGTATAGTGAGTATACTAATTTTAGTACTCCTTGTAAATTCTTTTCTGACCTCGGTACAGATCAACGCATCCTGGGCCCGGTCGGTTCCGGATTCGGGTCCTCCTGGGCACCGGTCCCGGCACCTGGCACCATGGGGGCTGCTTTTCCTTCAATATAGCCAGACGACCAGGACAAACCGTCCGCGTCCCTGGGCGGTCGGTTCGGATCACGGCGCTGGCCGGCATCATAGCCAAGCTGCCAATCCGTTTCATTTAATTGTACTTTGTTCATTTTTTTTCCTTTCTTCTAAAATTTTTGCTGCCGGAATATTTCCGGCGGCTGCCAATGCCCGTAATGAATCAGATCCATACCCTTTCAACTCATCGATGGCGGCGGCCTTTTCCTGCTGCTTCCCGGCCTTGACATCTGCATACAGATCCATGTCAAAAATGGTTTTGAGGTATCCAGCTGTGTTTTTCCGGTCCGTTTGTTTCCTGCCGGCGGATTTGGCAAGGTAGAATTTCAATCCGTCCACACCATCCTGCACCATGATATCCTGGCATATCTTCTGGCATGTCACCCGGTCCGGAGCCGGTAACATCTGCATGACATCATCAGGCAATGGGAGCGGAGCGGAGGTGGTGAACAGATCCCCCTGCACTGGTTTCTGTTTTTCTGTTCTGGTGAAGGTAAACACCTGATCCCCCCGGCTGCCCTTGACAGTGATGTGTACCTGCAAATCTGTTTTTTCTGAGATCCTTTTCACTGCTGCCTTGACTTTGGGTATCACATGGGCCGGGTATTTTTCCGGCATCGGAATTTTCCCTGCCAATTTCATTACACCAATTTCCCATGTATCCCGGCGGTAAAATGATTTTACCAGGATTTCATACAAGCGGAGTGCTAATGGTGATCTGAGCGTTTTCATTTGAGTGAAGGAAACGTATTTGAAAAACTCACTGTTTTTTATTTTTTCAATCCATCTGCGGTTAAACCGGATCTCAAGTCGGTTGTCTGACTCCCTGGCTGCCCAATCATCAATTACACCAAACTCCATATCGTGGTATTTTTTACCGGAGTAAAACGTCCCGCTGAATGATATGGTTGTGCGCTTCCATGTCTCCAATGCCTGCTTTAATCGGTCCTTTTGATACTTACCTACTGCCATGCTGCACCCGTTCAAAACAGCATATCTAGACAATACCAGGACATCGCTCCAGTTTTTGTTTTGACTTTCCAGCATGAGATAATACAGGAAGATCATGTCAACTTTACCTGGCACATAGCCTGCACATTCAAACCTGTAACCGTCCGGATCTTCCCACCTGATAATCTCGGTTGTATCCTTGACGGTGGTCTGCATCCATAACGGGCGGTCTAAAAAATTGATATCCTGTTTAACATTTTCATCCATGATACCCCCTGTTTGATATGGGTCAATTCATAATCCACTATATGATAATAAAAGCACTGTCAATGCTGAAAACAAAAAACTTATGTTTTGATAGGGGTGTTTGAAAACAGTAATGGGGGTGTTTGAAAACAGTTTCACCCAAAAAAAACGGCTGTAATATCCACCAGACAAGCGTTTCCAGACTTGGCATTTTTCCGGATAGCTTTTAGATAACTTATAGAATACACAACAAGGGGCTGCTGCTCTTTTTTCCTGATTATTTTCAAAACAGAAATGGGGTGTTTTCAGAACAATTTTCACACAATAAAAAAAACGGCCTCAAAATACGCTGTTTTAAGACCGTTTCAGGCATCAGTGCCATGCTC
>JAIVHE010000203.1 GCA_020201255.1 Desulfobacteraceae bacterium | reverse complement strand
CTGACCATTGTTCCCATGACCGGCTGGAAGCGCAGCATGTACTGGCAGGATACCGGCCTGGCATGGATTCCCCCTTCTCCCAACCTGCCCACCCCGCTTTCGTGCATGGTGTACCCGGGCCAGGTGATTTTTGAGGGCACCAATATCAGTGAGGGCCGGGGCACCACCCTGCCCTTTGAATTGTTCGGGGCCCCGTTTATGGACACCGCACGGATGGCACCGAAGCTGAACCAGACGATTTCAGGTGCCTGGTTCCGGCCGGTGTGTTTTCAGCCAACATCCGGTAAATGGCAGGATCAGGTCTGCAAAGGATTCCACATTCATGTGACAGACAAAGAGATTTTCACTCCCTATGCCGCATCGCTGACTGCGCTGCAGATGATTATCAGATATCATCCGGATGCATTTGCTTTCAAGCAGCCGCCCTATGAATATGAGTATGAGCGGCTGCCCATGGATCTGATTCTCGGAGACCAACATATCCGCAAAGGCCTTTCTGCCTTGGAAGACATAAAGACCCTGGAAGCGGATTGGCAGCCTGAGCTATCTGCATTCAAAGCCATTGCACGCACCAATTATCTCTATGACTGAGGCCGGGCAATAAAAACAATCGTCGCCCATAAAAAAAGGGCCGGTGTAAACCAGGCCCTTCTTGTAAACAATATGCCCGACAACGTTATTTGGTTTTTTTCAGATCATTGAGTTCTTTTTCAAGTTCTGCAATTCGTGATTGCTCATCAGCTGGTGCATCTTTGCCCTCCTTGTTTTTCCAGGAATCCTTGAGTTCATCAAAGCCCAGATACAGTGCAAGCCCGCCACCCAGAAGCAACACAGGCGGGATAGCGCCGGCCAGAAGATCCAAGAATTCACCAAACCACACTGCAAGTCCTACAACACCGAGAAGAACAGCAATAGCACCACCAATTAATGTTTTCATAAAGTCATCCTCCTTAAAATTTTATTCAATACAAAATTATCACAACAATGAAACAGAAGCTTACATTTGTCAATGAAAATGAAAAATACCACAGCCCAAATGATTTATCAAGCCAATTTTGAAAGGGTTTTACACCTGACACTGCCAATTATCATATTGCCTTTACAGACCAGTTTTGATAATACCTAAGAGTTTCAATTGCATTACAGCAAGGCCACATAGTAAAGGGAAATTCCATGAACCTGTTTGCGTCACTCAAAACCCTTGTTCCCAGAACCAGGGCAAGGATTCGCACCACCATTGACTGCCTGCTGGGGGGTACCCATGACTACTTCACCAATCTGTATCCAGGCAATCAAAGCTATATCGCCAGAAAGGTGCTTACCCGTCTCATTGGAAAACTTACCCTGGATGATCATAACCTGGAAAAATTACACACGCTGGAAAAAAACGACTATATCGTGTTTGCCAGCAAGAACAAACGGCTTTTTGATTTTTTATATTTCCATACCCGGCTCAAGGAACTTGATCTGCCATATCCGGAACTGGGATTCGACCAGCGATTCTTTTTTCTTTTGCCCATCAAACGCCTGTGCAGGATATGGCTGTCCCATCTGGACTATTTTTTTCATCATTTTTCTTTCAAGGATTTTTATGCTTCCGGATATGCGGAACGGGAAATTTTTGCGGGAAAATCCGGATTTGTCTGTCTGATCGAAGAAGATGATTTTTACAACCGGTTCATCAAAGCCTCACCCGACCCTTTGTATCATCTGATTGAATTTCAAAAACACATGGAAAAGCCTGTTATCATCGTGCCTGAAGATATCATCTATGTCACCAAACCCATGCACAAAAATCCCGGACTCGGGGACATTCTTTTTGGTACCCATGCAAAACCCGGATTTATCAAGCGGGTGAATATGCTGATGCGGCATCCGGATAAAATCCGGGTGGAGATTGCAAGGCCGGTGAACATAAAAGAATTCATATCACGCCCTGATATCAATTGTCTGGATTCCGAATTTCAGACCCACCGCCTGAGAAGCCATCTGGTGGATATTTTGAATCGACAGCGCAAAAGTATTACCGGGCCGGTACTCAAATCCCGCCAGGAAATCACCGAGGATATTCTGACCCGAAAATCTTTGCGGGAATTTCTGGCTGACTATGCTGCAAGAAATAATATTTCTTTGAAAAAAACCAACAAAAAAGCAGCTGCCTATATCAATGAAATTGCAGCCAACTACAACCTGCGGATCATCAATTTCGGCAACTGGATGCTCACCTGGATATTCAAAAACATTTTTGAAGGGCTGATGGTCAACCAGAAAGAAATCAACCGGATGCGGGAAAAATATACTGAAGCCCCCCTGATTCTGATACCCTGCCACAAAAGCCATCTGGATTATCTGCTTTTGCCCTATGTCATGTATAGAAACAATATGCCCTGCCCCCATATTGCAGCCGGCAAAAATCTGTCTTTCTGGCCTTTGGGACCCCTGTTCAGGGGAGGTGGTGCATTTTTTCTGCGCCGGAC
>JAIVHE010000202.1 GCA_020201255.1 Desulfobacteraceae bacterium | reverse complement strand
GGCATGGCTGTCTTCACACCGTTCATCGGGTTTGTCACCGGTATGATGTTTGCCGCACTGGCACTGTTTGTCACCTCTTTTGTCAAAAACATCAACCACTTCAACTTTTTTTTTACCGGTTTGATCACGCCCATGTTTTTATTTTCCGGCATTGTGTTCCCGCTGGACAACCTGCCTGAATTTGCCCGGTGGATTGCAGCAGTTTTCCCGTTAATGCACGCGGTAAGGCTGGTAAGGGCCTTTTTTTTCAACAGTTTTGATCCGGGATTGTTGTTCAATCTGGCGTACATGATCATATTTACCGTTTTGTTCGGGAGCATGGCCATAAGGCGCCTGACGCGACGGATTGTCAATTGAAACCTTAGCAGACCCGGCTCCATGAACCTGTCCCTAAAAACCACTGATTGAGGTCATCTGAAATTGACATCATGCCATCACACCGTTATAGTGGTTCACATAATTTACCAGGTCAAGGATGTCCACATTATTGAGGAATAAAACAACATGGCAGGCAGAAATTGACAAATTGCGCTAAAACCTTATCTGGATACCATTGAGGGACACTGCCGCCAATTGTATCAGGCTTTGTTTGATGTAGACCCTTATCAGGAGGAAAAAGTCTGCCATGATAGATTCCTATTCATTCGGCAAAATGACAGTCAACGGCAAAGAATACAGAAAGGACCTCATTATCCTGCCGGATGGCACCGTTTTAAGCCCATGGATGAGAAAATCCGGCCACCGTCTGAGGTTGGGTGACCTGGAAGCGGTGCTTGACAGCCATGCCAAAACCCTTGTGATCGGCACCGGAAAACCTGGCCTCATGAGACCCCATGCCACGCTTGTTGCCGATCTTCAGGAAAAAGGGATCACCGCCTTGGTGATGTCCTCGAAACAGGCAGCCGAAAAATACAACACACTGGCAGGCGGTTCAGATGACGTGGCCGCGTGCTTTCACCTGACATGCTGAACAACCGTTTTTCATCCGAAAACGGCGTACCATGCCGGGCGGCAGCGGGTATCTGGCGGGTGTCTTTGCCTTGATACCGGACCCTGATTCTTCGGTTTCCGGGTTTCCACGGGTGAATTGATTTGCCTTGTAAAATTACATCCATCTTGTAATTTTTGCCTTGTAAAATTACATTAAGACGGTATGATTGTCTTATGCAACGGGCCATTGATAAAAAACTGTCAGACTGGAAAATCAGCCGGTTCAGAAAACCTTTGATCATCAGAGGTGCCCGTCAGGTGGGGAAAACCTATTCAGTCACCCGGTTCGGGCAGATCCGTTTTGATACGTTTCTGGCCCTTGATTTTGAGCGGGACCGCACCATTCACCGGGTTTTCGACGGTGACCTGTCCACGGACCGCCTGATCATGGAACTGGAAGTGCTGTTCAATACCCGGATTACACCGGGCAGCACCCTGTTGTTTTTTGATGAAATCCAGGAATGCCAGCGTGCTGTTCTGAGCCTGCGGTATTTTTATGAGGAGCGGCCGGATTTGTATATCATTGCCGCAGGATCCATGCTGGAATTTACCCTGGGAGAGGTGTCCTTTCCTGTGGGGCGTGTTTCGTTCGAATGGATGCGGCCCATGACCTTTCATGAATTTCTGAATGCCATGGATCTTCATCTTCTGGCGGAAAAACTGCCGCGGGTGTTTGATGAAGACCCGGTGCCGGTCAGTCGGGCGATTCATACCAGGATCAGCGAACAGCTGAAGCGTTACCTGGTCACCGGCGGCATGCCTGAAGCCGTGGAAAGATTCCGTCAGACTGAATCTCTTGTCCATAGCGCTGCAGTTCATGAAGAGGTTTTCCAATCGTATCTTCAGTCGCTGGTCAAATACAATCAGCGGGTCGATGTGGACACCCTGGACCATTTAATGCGGTCACTTCCGCGCCATGTGGGAAGCCAGATAAAATATACCCGGCTGGCCCCGGATCAACGGATCGAAAAAACAAAAACATCCCTGGATATCCTTGAAAAAGCGCTGATCGTTCAGAAAGTTACTGCCGCGAGTGCTGCAGGTCTGCCGTTGAATGCCCATGTGTCTGCCAGAAAGATCAAACCGCTGTTTCTTGATGTGGGCCTGATGCAGTATGTGTGCGGGATGGATCCTGCCGCGATCCTGGCGGACAAGGACCTGTCCATGATCTACAAGGGGTCCCTGGCAGAGCAGTTGGTGGGCCAGGAACTGCTGGCGGCCGGTGGTTCGGAAAACGGAAAACTATTCTACTGGGCCCGGGACAAACATCTTTTTCTGAAGGAAAACCCCCGGATCAGCCAGGGCATTGTCATGTCTCCTGTCGGTAACGAATGTCAGCGGCTGGAAAAGCTGATCTTTCTGCCCATATACGCCCGGTTTACCTGATCGTTTTCAAGGAGGTTCAATGATATATCTGATCGCGGCGGCTGCCCCCCTGCTTCTGTCCGGCCTGCTGTATGCATCAAAACAGGAATCCATCATCGGCGAGCTGCTCACCAAGCCGCTGCTGTCTGTTCTTTTCATTGTCACGGCAGTGATCCAGCCCTATACCGGCACTTCCTATTACCCCCTGGTCCTGACCGGCCTGCCCCTGTATTATGCGGGCCAGTTCATGATCGCTTTTTCCACCGGCCTGATCTGACCCGGGAAACCGTCCATGATATATGATAAAGACAATTTGCAGATGATCATGATCCAGCAGCTGGCTGACCTGGACGGCCGCGCCATTTTGGAGGTCGGATGCGGGGACGGCCGGTTGTCCGTGATGCTTGCCCGAACCACCCGCTGGTATATTGCCATTGACCCGGATAAAGAAGCCATTGCCGCCGCTAGGCAGCGGACCGGTAATGTCGGATTCCACATTGGTTACGGAGAGAATCTGCCCTTTGCCGACGCCTCGTTTGATCTGGTCATTTTCATCTTCTCTCTGCATCACCAGAACAGCAGCCAGGCCCTGATGGAAACTCACCGGGTTTTGACCCCAACCGGCAGGGTGATCATTCTGGAACCTGATGCAAATGGAGAGTTCCAGCAGTTTTTCCACCTATTCGATGATGAGACCGACGATCTGACATCTGCCATAAATGCCATTCGCCACAGTCAATTTGACCTGATCCACCACGATATTTTTGAGGTGCCGGCTGATTTTGATAACCTGGCAGACCTGTTTCAATACCAGTTTGACAAATCTCCGGCCGATGAAACCAGCCGGTCAAATATTCTTGCCAAACTTTTGCAGTTCCGGGGAGGCAATACAGAAAGTCAGCCGATCCAGCTGTTGGACCGGATTCACATATTTTCTTTAAAGAAACACAATGACACCGCCCGGAAGGACAGGGCAGGTGTACCTCTGGGAAGGAAAAGTGGCACTTCGACCATGGTATTATTCCTAACCAGGATCTGAGCGGGCAAGTACATAATTCATTCGCATATCGGTACCGGGATAACAAATCTTGGCCGAGTTAAGTTCCTTGAAAAGCTGGTCGAGAGCCAAATTTGCTGCCGGCCTTGATGCTTTATGAACTCGTACAATCAAAAGCTTTTCTTTGGGTTTGGGCAAAATATCGGCTTCAGTCACATACAGATCCTGTAACAGCCGCCGAGCTGCCGGCATATCCACTCTGGGAGTTTTTAATATATTTGCCATAGCAGTTTCGGCACGATATGAAATCATTTTGACATTATCCATCAGGCGTTTTTGGCCAGGGAGCAGATGAAAGAATTTATCTTGTTCTTCCAGTTTATCCCAGGTGATATGTTTTGGTGTTATTTTTATTTTTGCTTTCACCGTGGATAGCTCTGATTTGTATTGTTCTATCTCTTCTAATATGTTCGCTTTTTTGGTTATCCATTTTTCTGCAGTATCATCAGCGCTTAATTCTTCGATTTTTTTGCTCAAACATCGAACCTCGGGGATACGATCAAGGCCCAGCAGTTTTCCAAATTCACCCGGAGCATGACCACGCATTTTTTCCACTGTCTTGATACGGCACAGCGCCATAAAAGCAAGAAGCAGCAAAAAGCAAAATATGAAAAATTGTATAATAGCCATGTATTCGGCCCAGAAATTGTTCGGCTCCTTCCAGCAGACCATTGCTCAACAGGGCTAGCAAGGCACACAGAACGCCACCATTCGGCACATCAAGACAAGGTTCAAAAATTACCGGAGCACCATTACATACACCAAATGACGTATACACCCGTTCCGGCACCCTTGTGCAGGCAGTACCCATTCCTTGTGCTGCTTGTTCGTCAATAATTGTTCTTGCTGATTTGGTTCCTGTAAAATCGCCCTTTTTTGTCTCTTGTAAACGACCATCATTAATCGCCTT
>JAIVHE010000515.1 GCA_020201255.1 Desulfobacteraceae bacterium | reverse complement strand
CAAAACATTGAACTTCTCGAAGCATATCTTGTTCCGCAGGGCTATGAAATTGTCAAAGCGGCAAGCGGGGAAGAAGCGCTGGAGAAGCTATCCAGTAATCAAATCGAACTGATTCTGATGGACGTATTGATGCCAGGCACGGATGGCTTTGAAGTGACCCGCAGGATCAGACGAGATACTGCATATCGACTGATTCCGATCATCCTGATTACCGTGTTGCAAGAAACGGAAGACCGGGTAAAGGGTATTGAAGCCGGTTGTGATGATTTTCTTTCAAGGCCAGTTGATAAGATGGAACTCTTTGCCCGTGTCCGGTCCCTGCTGAAGGTCAAGGCCTATAATGACTTGATGCGTGATTATCAGATAGAGCTAGAAGCCACGGTAACCAACAGGACAGAAGAATTAAGGCACGCCTTGGAAAAGATGGAGCAGGAGATCACCGAGCGCAAGCGGGTGGAAGATGTTTTGCGTGAAAGCAGTGCAAGAATACAGGCCCTTACTGACTCGGTTCAGGATGCCATCATCATGATGGGGCCGGAAGGGGAGATTTCCTATTGGAACCCCATGGCTGAATCAATTTTCGGATATACGGCAAATGAAGTCATGGGGCAGAACCTGCACAACCTCCTGGCCCCCGAAAGGTACCATGAAACTTACGCAAAAAACTTTCCGGCATTTCAAAAAACCGGCCAGGGCAATGCTGTGGGCCAAACAATCGAACTGCTCGCTCTTGGCAAAAGCAGCAAAGAAATTCCTGTTTCACTGTCCCTGTCCTCGGTCTTGCTGCACAACAAATGGCATGGGGTAGGAATTATCCGCGATATCACCGAACAGAAACGGGCTGAGGAGGAACGCGAGAAACTCCAGGCCCAGTTTATCCAGGCCCAGAAAATGGAATCAGTGGGCAGGCTGGCCGGCGGGGTGGCCCACGATTACAATAATATGCTCAGTGTGATTATGATGTATGCGGAGATGGGCCTAACCAAAACAAGTCCGGATGATGAACTGCACAAATATATGAAAACAATTCTGGATGCGGCCTGTCGGTCCACGGACATCACCCGGCAGCTGCTGGTTTTTGCTCGCAAACAGACGGTCCTTCCCCGGATACTGGATCTGAATGTCGTCATTGCAGCGATCCTCAAACTGCTCCACCGGCTTATTGGGGAAGATATCACCCTTTCCTGGCATCCTGAACCAGACCTGTGGCCTGTAAAAATCGATCCCTCCCAGGTGGACCAGGTTCTGGCCAACCTGCTGGTCAATGCCAGGGATGCCATCACCGGAACCGGTGAAATCACCATTGAAACCGGCAGGATAACCTATGAAGCAGCATTTTGTGCCGCACACCCAAGATTATCTCCCGGCGAGTTTGTGGTCCTGTCTGTCACCGATGACGGCAGCGGCATGGACCCGCAGACGGTGGACCAGATTTTTGAACCATTTTTCACCACCAAGGCGGAGGAAAAAGGGACCGGTCTGGGACTGGCAACGGTGTACGGCATTATCATACAGAACAACGGGTTTGTCACGGTAGACAGTGAACCGGGCAAAGGAACCTGTTTCAAGCTCCATCTGCCCCGCCACCCGGAAGAGATTGAACAGGTCCCGGGTGAAGATGCCGGTGCTATTCCCCAAGGTGATGGCGAAACCGTGCTCATTGTTGAAGATGAACAGCCGGTGCTGGTGATGGTCACAACCGTGCTAAAAACCCTGGGATACCATGTTCTGGAAGCCCCCACCCCGAAACAGGCCCTGACAATAGCCGGGGAATATCCCCAAAAAATCCACCTGATGCTCACGGATGTGGTCATGCCGGAGATGAACGGCAGGGAGTTGGCTGAAAAAATGCGATTCATCCGTCCGGATACCAGTGTGCTGTATATGTCGGGCCATGCAGCCAATGTGGTCTCTATCTCAGGGGTGGTGGCAGAGGAAACGGCTTTTATAAACAAGCCCTTTGCCATAAGAGATCTGGCCAAAAAGGTGCGGGAAATTTTGGATAAGGCCTTGGATTAAAATCAAGGTAAATTATCCAAAGGGAGAATCTTTACGGCCCTGAAAAATAATGGATACCAAAGATATTCAAAACTTGATAAGGTGTGTTTGGAAAGAAACAATGGGCAAGTTAACTTGAACCTGACAGCATGACTTAAATTTCTTTTTTACAAAACGCATCCGGACATTAAATGGATATGTGATATATGGCTGAAAAACCCACCTATGAAGAATTGGAAAGACGGGTTCAGGAACTGGAGAAAGCTGAATATGATTTTTCCGAGGAGCGCGATCGCGCGGAACATTTTAGAAATATTCTGCAGGCCATTCGCAACGTAAACCAACTAATTGTAATGGAAACAAACCCGAAGACGTTGGTCAAAAAAGTCTGTTCTGAGTTGACCAAAACCCGTGGGTATCTTAATGCATGGATCGCTCTGATGGATGAGGCAGAAACTTGTGCATCAGTTACAGCCTCTTCAGG
>JAIVHE010000201.1 GCA_020201255.1 Desulfobacteraceae bacterium | reverse complement strand
GGTTATACCATCTTTGGGATCATGGGTAAATTTTTTTTAAAAATTGTGTAATTCGCGGGCTGGGTATGGATAAACCCCAGAACGCTTACCCATACGGGGCTTTGTGTCAGCCTGTCTGGAAACAAACCGACCAGCCTGATTTTTTCAATCAGGGCTGATATGATCGGACATCTCAGACAAATTGATCTCCTGCGAGCCTTGTTTGTTAACTTTCAATGCCCGGTTTCGAAAATCCTGGGCATCAATTTTCTCCTTAACCCAGGCGTGCCAGACTTCTTTTTGCGAGGTAACCACCGCATCAAATTCTCGGAACGGGGCAAACTTTTCCAGCGCATCATCCGAAATCCACACACAGTAATTACATTTTTTCCCGCCATTTTGAAAAATTTCAAAAAAATACCGGAAGGTCTGACTTCCAGGCTTTAATCCTTCCTGGATCTCATAGTTTTGATAGTGCCACTTTTCCTGCATGTGATCCTCCTTTGTAAATGTTATCCGCCCACCAGTTTCTTGAGTGTCTTCTGTTCTGTTTCTTCGAGTCCCAGCAGGTGAATCTCTCGTAACAGCTGTTCCCGGGTGCCGTTGCCTCCGGCATACCCGTTGAGACGTGCGGCGGCTGTTGAATTCACGATGTCGATCCCGTGCTCATGAAATCGATTGAGAAAAGATTTCAGGCCGGAATGTTTTAACAGGTATTTCTGGTGGTAATCCTCGGCAAGGGTGAAAGACTTCACCGGAAGGATTTCGGTCTGCACGGTACGGCCGGTGCGCTGTTCCAGGGCGTTTTTGGAGGCTACAGCCTGTAGCCGCTGTTCTTCGTTTTGGTAGAACACGGCATTTTTATACTGGGTGATGGTTGTCTGCCGGGTATAGGTGTGGCTGTCCCATAAAATATCCAGCAACCGTCGAAAAGTGATCTTTTCCGGATCAAAATCCACCTGCACGGTTTCGGTATGGTCACCGATATGCCGATAGGTCGGGGCATTGGTGCTTCCTCCGGCATAGCCCACCCGGGTTCTGATCACGCCTTCGATAATCCCGAACCGGGATTCAATACCCCAGAATCACCCCAGGCCGAAGGAGGCGGTCTCAAAAACTCCCGGCTGGTTGCGGTCAATGGGCGCCAGGGCCGTGCCCGAAATATCACTGTCATTACCCGCGTCTTCACCGGTTCGGGCATCGGCGGAAATTGCCGGGAACACCATGAACAGTGATATCATCAAATATTTCATCAGGGGTGTCATATGCGTATATGTCATTTTTTTGTGTCCTTTTTTTAAGGTTTTATAAAATGATAAGCACGGTTTGGGTAAAGGCAATGATGGCAAATATACCCAATGCCGGAACAGTTTACGGAAAACATTGATGGGAAATTCAGTCCGGGAAATTGTGATCACAGTGAATCCGGGTTTCGTTCAATAGAGCCAAGCCTGTTTCAGAGGAAATTTTTCAAGTCAAACGCGGGTCAGCAGTGAATGCTGCATTGAAAAATGTTACCCTGTAAACAAAAAAAGCCCCTGGACGGCGAACCATCCAGGGGCTTTGGGTCAGACTATATAAACGTGGTGATTATTCCACGGTTACATTCGTCGCAGCGGGTCCACGCTGGCCTTCAGAGATGTCAAAGGAAACCCGGTCTCCCTCGTTGAGGGATTTGAAACCCATGGCATTGATGCCTGAGTGATGCACGAACACATCTTTTCCACCGTCTTCCTGCTCAATAAATCCAAACCCTTTTGCGTCGTTAAACCATTTTACTGTACCGTTGGCCATGTTGGCTTTCTCCTAAAAAAATAAAATAAAAATAAATCGCTTCGAACTTTAAGGAATAAATCACAGAACTTTAAGGAATAAATCACAGAATGAATCTTGATCAACACGGAAAGATAGAAACATTCGGTAATAATACAGGGTTTGAAATTAAAGTCAACCATTTTAAAAATTATTTTGCCGGTCGTCTGTTTTCATATACTCGGGCAGGGTCCATGCCGGCACCAGGCCGAAAATCAGAAGCAGTCTGAAAAGCGTCATTATTTTCTCCTCAAGTGACCGGCTGTTTCATTCAGAATTCCAGGCGGACGCCGGCGGTGACAATCAGCCCCGGAGCAATGGTATCTTCCCGGCCCTGGCTGCGGAAAATGGCATATTCTTCATCAAAAATATTTTCCGCATTCACGTATGCGGTGACATGATCAACCAGTTTTCGTGACACAGAGGCATCCACGGTAAAATACCCGTTTTCATTGAGGGTGTTTTCATTGTCAAAATAGATGTCACCATAATAATTGGCGGTCACGGACAGGTTCACGATCTTTGGATTGGTGTACCGGAACCCGAAATGGGCGTTGTGCCGGGGGGCGTTGGACAGGTAGTTGCCCTCCAGGGCCGCGTTGTTGTCATCTTCTGTAATCTCAGACACATTGTAGGCATAATTGGCGAACAGGGTCAGGGTTTGGGTGGCATACCATTCCAGTTCCGCTTCAACCCCGTGGATATCCACCTCGCTGATATTGTCCAGAATACGTTCAACTCGGGTTTTGGTCCCGCCGGCAAACGGGACTTTGCCGGTAACGCGGTCCCCGATGTAGTCTTTGGCAAAGGACTGGTAAAAGGTCAACCGGCCCCACACGGTGTCGGTGAGAAACCGTTCCACCCCGATGTCATAGGACCAGATCTCTTCGGGTCCAAGATCGGGGTTGGCTTCCCGGTAATAGGTTCCTCCGCCCCGGACATGGACCTTGTACATCTCGAACAGGCTGGGTGCCCGGAACCCCTTGCCGCCGGAGGCACGCACCGTGGTTTTGTCATCCAGGTGCCAGGTGATGCCGGCTGTGGGAGAAAAACTGCCCTCGGAACTGGAATCAAAGGTGTTGTCGTAAGCCGGCTTGCCTGCACTGCCGGTAGTGTCCCAGTTGGCCCCATCCGATGTCTCGACCCAGTCATACCGGGCACCGAGATTGACGATCACCCGCTCTTCCATAAACCGCAGATCCAGGTTGGCAAACGGGGAGACAAACTGCTGGCTGCCGTCCGCGCCGACCTTGCGTGTTCCCTTGGCATAGATGTCGTCATAGTCCCAAGAGGCCTGTTTGAACGCCGCTCCCAAGGTCAGGCCCGTGGCGTCGTTCAAAGCCAAGGTTGTCTGAAGGTCCGCCCCCCAGACTGTGGCCGGCATCTCTTCCTGGCGCAGCAGCGTGGCAAAGTTGTCATTGGCCGAGTCCTGGAACGCGGTCTTGTCGGCACGGTTCAGGTACACCAGGCCCTTGACATTCGTGCCGCCGACCTTGCCGGTGTAATTGAGCCAGTACTGATCCAGGGTCAGTTCATCATAGAAGAACTGCCGGCCTTTGCCGGTTTCATGGTCATAGTACAGGGCGGACAGGGAGAGATCCGAATCCGGTGTCAGATCATAATTCACCTTGCCCATCACCTTGCCTGCATCCCGGTAGCGCTTGATCTCATAGGCTGCGGGGTTGTCCACCATGAAAAATCCGTCACTTTCCTCATATCCGCCTGCGATCAGGAACCCCAGGTCGTTGACCGTCTGGCTGTGGAGCGCGGTGCCGCCAAAGGTATCGGCCGTGCCGGCCTGGACGTCGAGGAGGGTCTTGGGATCTCTGGACGGATTTTTGGTGATGATATGGACTACCCCGCCCAGGCCTTGTGATCCGTAGAGGGCCGAGGCCGGCCCCCGGACGATTTCAATACGCTCGATGACATGCTTGGGAATATGGCCCCAGGCCACCCAGGCAATGGCATTGTTGAAATTGTCATTCTGGGGTACCCCGTCCACCAGAAACAGGACCCGGTTGTTGCCCACGCCCCGCATTTTCATCGGGCTGACGATTCCATTGGTCTGCACAGCATAATGCCGGAAATTGTACATGCCCGGCACACTGCGCAGAATGTCCTCCACCCGGTCGAACGGGGAGGCCATCAGCTCTTCACTGGTAAGGACCGTCACGCTCTGGGGGACGTCAATTGACGGCATCTCGGTCCGGGTGGCGGACACCACCACCGTGTCCAGCCGATACGCCTCTTTGGATTCTTGCTGTGCTCCTGCAATCAGCGGAGGTATCAGCACCGCCAGTCCCAGAACAATCATTGCCATCCATCGCATGTGTTTCATTTTGAATTTCTCCTTTTTTAACTCATTACAATCATAGATCAAACGGTCATTAAATCATGTGCCCATAAAAAAAGGCCACCAAGGCATCTCCCTTTTTTCGGGAACATGACCTTCGTGGCCTTTTTACGTCTGTTATGATGCCGGCCTTATGCCGGCTGCCGCAACCAAGCGGGAATTCAATATTTTTGGGTC
>JAIVHE010000514.1 GCA_020201255.1 Desulfobacteraceae bacterium | reverse complement strand
AAAATTGCCGGTGTCTGCCAGTACCGGCCGCCTTCTTTCGCCGGTTTCAAGATCAATGGTGAAAATCGTATCAGAACCGGTGCCAAAGAAACAATTATCCCCTTCCAGGGGCATGGCCAGGTTGCCGTTCTGGTCATAGATATCATATTTTTTGGGGGCAGACATGACGGCATTTTCCACCAGGGCTTCGGGCATGGTTACACGGTTGTCACTGTTCAGGGTACACCCGTTGTCCAGAAGCATTTCAAGAACCCCTTCATGTTCCATGCGAAATCCTGTGGTGGCAATAATTTTCAAGGCTGCATCGTGGATGGCCATTGCCTGCTTTTTATTAAAGACTTTCAACCGGGGTTGAAAGGTCTCTACATCTTTTAACATAGGTTTTCTCCTTTTTTCTTTGAGAACATTTTATTTTTTTTTGAGCACTGGGTGCTGCAATGCATAGTTATTTTTAATTATAAAATTATGTGTATGGTAATTATGAGGCAAAATATTTTCTATTCAAAATATATTCATACATAATTACCATTTATAAAATTGCATTGTCAAGAAAAAACTATGAAAAAAACCAGGGCTAAATATTGCCGGTGGGATCTATCAGGTCTTCGTCCGGATGCATGACGTGTTTGGGCGGTTCGGGAATGCCGGACCCTGGAATGCTCTGGTCCAGCATATCCACCAGCAGCTCCAGTCCCCACAGGAGCATGGAAACATCCTTGGATTCCATCTGTTCCAGTTTTTTTATGAACCGATGGTGGATGGGGGTGGGGGCATCTTCCAGAAATGCTATTCCGGCCTGGGTGATCTCCACATGTACCTGTCTTCGGTCTTTGCTGATTCTTACCCGCTGGACCAGTTTTCGGGTTTCCAGGCGGTCGATGATGCCGGTGACCGTGGAGTTGTTGATAAAGACAATTTGTGTTAACGCACCAATGGCAATGGGACCGTGGTCAGCAACTTCTTTGAGACAGATCAGCTGGGGGAGGGTGATGTTGTATTTTTCCTGGAGCTGTTTGGAGTGTCTGGACATTTCCTGAATTATCTGCCGCAGCCGCATCATGATTTGCATGCTGATGTTTTCTTCCATAGGGCAAAGACCTTTTGTAATTTGCAATAATGGGTTTATGCTGTTATCCGGCGGGCAAATGCAACTGCCTGTTCCCGGACCGATGCATCCATATCTGCCGGTGTGGTGCAGCTGCCGACATACAATTGGCCGGCATGGATGGTTTTGTGGGGTTTGTGTATCCTGCCAAAGGCTGTGAAGGCGGCTTCCGCATTGTTGTCCCATCCGCCGGCCCCTGTCACCAGAAGGGCCTGTCGGCGGCCTTCCAGCAAAGAGGCATGCCCGGGTTCATGATACCGGGTATACAGACTGTACGTTCGGTCAATCACCGCTTTGAGCTGGGCCGACACTCCCCAGAAATACAAAGGCGAGGCAAATATCACCAGGTCGGAAGCGATCATCTGGAGGAGAATATCGGGTACATCATCCTTTTGAACACATCCCACATCATCAACAACATTTTTGCATTTGGCACAGCCCATGCAGCCGTTGAGATTTTTGGTGTGCAGATACACCAATGCCGCTTCATGTCCCCGGGCGATGAGTTCTTCTTCCACCCACCCCAGTACTTTTGCGGTATTGCCTTTTTTGCGGGCACTGCCCTGTAACGCCAAAATTTTCATATTGTTATTTATCTCCTCTCTGATCAGCTCAGCGCATTTGCCGGCCCTTTGGGCGTATTTGTCAGAAACCTATTTTACCCAAAGATCGGCAATTGTCAAATAAATAAAAGGGATATATTTCGGCCAATGGCAAAAAACTCGGGGGCCGGGGCAATGACCGGTGCCGGGTGTCCGGGGCATATATCGGCGATAATTTGTTCAATGGGGTGATCAAAAAATGGAGCGATTTGCATACCGGTTGCGTGCAAGGCGTATTCATTCTGTCTCCCATTGCGGAAACAATGTTTGGGTGAGACAAGGGAAAGGCATTTATTTGTTGTCTGAAAATACCAGGCGCAGCGTGGTTCCCCCGGAATTGTAGCAGTCATCCGGTACTGTGCAGAATGTGCAGTGCCGGATGTTGCCGGGGCAGGTATCAGTGTCTGATGGAATGAACCGGCACCGGGTGGAATCAATGTCCAGGGTGAAGTGATACCGTTCGGAAAACAGTTTGATGCGCAGCAGATCAAACCCCCTGCCCCCGGCATTGAATGCATAGTGGGTTTTGGTGGTGTATTCGGATGAGTCGGGCGGGGTGAAGTAATTTTCAAAAATCAGGTGCAGTTTTTCTCTGGTGAATCCGATGCCGTAATCTGTGATCACCAGTGTCGGATGATGGTTGGTTTTTGTGACAAAAATGTCAATTTTACCGCCGTCCGGGGTATATTCAATGGCGTTTCGGATAAGGCCCGTGATAATGATATCAAAGATCTCTTTGGGAATATGCACCGGCGGTGTTTTGTCCATACGGGTTTTGAGAGCG
>JAIVHE010000317.1:21572-22528 GCA_020201255.1 Desulfobacteraceae bacterium | reverse complement strand
AAACTGGTCATGGGCGGGGGGCTGGTATCTTCCTGGATGAGCCGGCCGGACTTCACCAATCCCTTTGCCGGGCTCATTGATGTCATGATACCAGGAGAAGGGGAGATCCCGCTGCTGGAACTGCTGGGAAAACCCGGCACCACAAAACAGCACTATGTTCCGGATTACGGGTTTGCCGCAGCCCATGACTACCTGGCCCCGGCAAAGATTCTGCCTTTCAGAAGTACCATCGGTTGCTATTGGCGCAAATGCAGGTTCTGTCCTGAAAAAGCGGAAACACGCCCCTACAGCACCAGACGTGCCTCGGTTGTGCTCGATGATGTCATGGAAGTGGTTGAGCGGTTTCATCCGGACACGATACATTTTATCGACAATGCCATGACCCCTGCATTTTACCGGGCGCTGGCCGCCTTTGGCAATGATATTCCCTTTACCTGGTACGGGTTTGTGCGGTTTGAAAAAGAGTTGGGCAGCAAAGATTTCTGCCTTCAACTACAACGCAGCGGGTGCGGGATGCTCAAACTGGGTTTGGAATCCGGAGACCAGGCGGTCCTGGACAGCATGCACAAAGGCACCGATTTAACTCTGGTGTCACGGATTTTGAAAAATCTCAGCCAGGCCGGTATTTTCACCTATGTATACCTGCTGTTCGGCACCAGTTTCGAAGATAAGGCATCTGCCTGTAAAACCCTTGATTTTACACGGCACCATCAGGAGTATATTGATTACCTGAACCTGGCGGTGTTTAATCTGCCCAGGTTCAGCCAGGATGCAAATGATCTTGAGACCAGAGAATTTTACCACGGAGATCTTTCGCTGTATCTTAACTTTATCCATCCAGCCGGGTGGGACCGAAAACAGGTGAAACAATTTTTGGACAAAACCTTTAAAAAACAACTGGCAATTGGATCACGGTTCCGCAAGAACCCTGCTTTTTTTTCCTCCAACCACGCCAT
>JAIVHE010000317.1:0-21449 GCA_020201255.1 Desulfobacteraceae bacterium | reverse complement strand
GATGAGGTGCTGCTGGGAGATCTGGTGGACACCAACAGCGGATATTTATGTGACCGGCTTAAACAGACGGGCATTGTGGTTTCCCAGATTACCGCCATAGGAGATGATGTGGATGCCGTTGCACAAACGGTGCTGCGTATTTCCCGGCGGGCGGACATCTGCCTGGTCACAGGGGGACTGGGACCCACCAAAGATGATATCACGGCCCGGGCCTGCGCCAAAGCCCTGAATAAACCCCTGGTGCTGAACCAGCAAGCCCATGCATCCATGCAGGCATATTTTGACCGCCGGGGATTTGCACTCACCGTTGACAACGAAAAACAAGCCTGGCTGCCGCGATCGGCAGATGTTCTGGTCAATGATCACGGCACGGCACCGGGATTTTGTTTTTTGCTGCACCAGTGCTGGTTTTTCTGTATGCCCGGCGTGCCATCGGAAATGAAACAGATGATGGAAACCCAAGTGGTACCGCTTATCCAGAAAACCTTTTCTCTCAAACCCAGCCTGTATATCAGACGTCTGACGGTTTTTGGACTGCATGAATCCAAAGTCGGTTCCCTGCTGGATGGGTTTGATGACAGGTTTCCCGGTATCCGTCTGGGATTTCGCGCCAGTTTTCCCACCATTGAAGTCAAACTGGTGTATGACGCTGCACGCGCAGATGACATTGACGGTAAATCCATGGCTGCTTCCATTGCCGGTGATGGGGAAACCATTGATAGGGATAGTGACTCCATGGATACCGGATCCAGCAATCCTGATACCATAAACACCCCCATAAACGAGCCAAAAACCTATCTTGCCGGGGCAGGACAATGGGTCGAAGACCAGTTGAAAAACAAGGTGGTGTCGGTCACCGGTCTGTCTTTGGAAGCCGAGGTGGGCCGGCTGCTCACCCGGCGGGGCCAGACCCTTTCGGTTGCAGAATCCTGCACCGGCGGGCTGATTTCCCATTTGATCACTGAGGTGCCGGGCAGTTCAGCATATCTTTTATTGTCAGCGGTCACCTATGCCAATACAGCCAAAACAAAGATTCTCAATGTCAATCCCAACACCCTGGAAACCCATGGCGCGGTCCATGAAACCACAGCCCTGGAAATGGCCGCTGGTGCAAGACAGGTCAGCGGATCCGACTGGGCTGTTTCCACCACCGGCATTGCAGGTCCCGGGGGCGGTCCGACACAAAAAATAGTGGGAACGGTGTGTATCGGCCTGGCCGGGCCCGGGGTGGCAACCTCACAAACCCATACGTTCCGGTTTGACGACAGAAGCAAAAACAAAAAAATGTTTGCCGCCATGGCCCTGGAAACCCTCAGGCGGCACCTGGCAGAAAAGAATGGGGAGCAGGGGTGAAACCACACGAAATCGGATTGTGCATGGTATAAAAAATTGCCGTTAGTACCGGTTCAGAACGGTCCGGTACTTTTTCAAGATCATACCCGGGCAAATATTTTTGTATACCATGCCAGCGAATGTGCCTCAAATTGGGCCTGATGGGCAGGTGAGGACATCGGGTGATCCCCGCCTTGTTGTATGATACATTCTTTGGGAGCCTGCATCCTGTCATAAATGGTATGGGCATTGGACACCGGCACCACCTGGTCGGTATCCCCGTGAAAAAGCAGTACATGGTGAAGGGCCGCTGCCTGGTCGGTGAGGTCGAACAGCAGGTTTTTTGTAAAAAAAGCAAGGGGCAGGGCAGGGCGGGTATCTGTTTTCCGGGTGGGGATGTTTAGGATGGTCCGGCTTTTCACCGGGGCTGCACACAGGACTCCGCCGCAAAGGTTGACACCGGTTTTTTCCAGGGCCTGCCAGGCATTGATGCAGGTGGCTCCGCCCATGGAAGAGCCGAACACCCCTATATTCCGACAGGTGAGTTCCCGCCCCGGTGGTCAAACCGGAAAAATGCCATGCCGTTTTCCGGCAGCAGACGGGAGAGTACCTGCTGTTTGGCAGAATGGCGGCTGCCCTCTAAGCCGTGGGACCCCACCACCAGGGGCGGGTCCAGGGTGTCCGGCAAAAACAGCTCTCCTGTCAGGATAAGGTGATCCACCACAAACTGTGTCTCGATCATTTGCATCTTGTCTTTATGTCATGAAGTGCCTATAATATCAAGTTTTGAATAACAGCCATGCCCGGGCGGTATGGAAGCTGTTAGCTGTTAGCGGTTAGCTTTTAGCTGTTAGCTGATGGCTGAGTACTGACGGCTTTCATATAAACAGCCATGCCCTGGCGGGCACAATAAAGAATGAAAGCGGTTAGCTGTTAGCGGTTAGCCGGTAGTTATCAGCAGATGAGAGAAAAACAAGCATGAGCATTAAAAAACGCAGTACCTGTGAACTGGATATCATTGACCTTGCCTATGGGGGCAAAGGACTGGCAAAACCGGAAGGGTTTCCCGTGTTTGTGGACCGGTGTGTCCCGGGAGACAAGGTTCTGGTAAAGATTGTCAAAAAGAAAAAATCCTGGGCCGAAGGCAAGCTGATCCAGATCCTCACCCCGTCTTCTCTGCGTCAGGAAGGCCGGTGTCAATACTGTAATTTCTGCGGGGGATGCAAATGGCAGCAGATTCCCTACCAGACCCAGCTTGATTATAAAAAACAGCATGTGGTCCAGTCCCTGGCCCACATCGGGGGGCTTGCCCATGTGCCGGTCCTGGATCCAGCACACCGGATTCTGGCGGTTTGTGATGCTGCGGCATTCTGTGGCATATGACCAGTGGATGGTCAATATTGTCACCACAGAGAAAAATCTTGCCGTTGTCACAGCCCTGGCCCGTGAACTTGCAGATATTTTTGCTGACATTGCATCCATTGTAAACAATATCACTGATGCCAGATCCGGTGTCAGCCTGGGCAAAGAAGAAATACTGCTCCATGGCCAGGATGTGATCACCGAACGTATAGGCAGGTTTGCATTTGACATATCAGCCAATTCTTTTTTCCAGACCAATACCCGGGCCTGTGAAAAATTGTATGACATTGTTGCCCGATACTGTAACCTCACGGGCAAACAAACCGTGCTGGATCTGTATTCCGGTACCGGCACCATCCCCATCTGGCTGTCAGACAAGGCAGCGCAGGTCACCGGCATTGAGATTATTGATACAGCTGTGGCAGACGCCCGCAAAAATGCCCGCCGCAACCATATTGAAAACTGCCGGTTTCTGCACGGAGACATCCGGCAGGTGCTGCCGGAACTCAATCAGACCCCTGATGTGGTGGTCATCGACCCCCCACGGGTAGGGATGCACAAGGATGTGGTGGCCCAGGTGCTTGCACTGCGGCCTGAAACCATTGTATATGTCTCCTGTAATCCGGCCACCCTGGCCCGGGACCTTGCATTGCTGAGTTCTGTGTATGCAGTGCACAAGGTTCAGCCGGTGGACATGTTTCCCCATACCTACCACATCGAATCCGTGGCCTTGCTCATATCCAGGTAACCGGCATGGTTATATCATGGAAATATTGGGAATGGTCTGGGGTGCTTTTTCTTTGTCCAGGGGTTCGGAAAACAGGCAGTTGAGGATGATCATGTCGTCATCTTTTTCATAATTGACCTTATAGGGCAGCTTGTTGAACAACTTGATCATGCCCCTGTTATGGGGGGATGTATAGGCGATCAGGCCTTTGATCCCGTTTTCTTTGGCAGCGGCGGCCAGCTTTTCCTGGAGCACTTTGGCAATGCCCATGCCCTGGTATTCTTTGGACACGGAAAAGGCGATTTCCGCCATATTGATAATGGTGTTGCGGAAATATTCGCCCACGGCAATGATTGTTTCAAATCCCAGTTCTCCGATGGTAGCCACCATGGTCAGGTCATTGATATAGTCAATTTCAAAGGTGGTTTCAATCTGGGTGTGAACAAAACTTTTTTTCTCATGGAAAAACCGGGAGATGATATCCCCGCGGTTCATGGTGTAATAATGCTCTTGAACACTGCGTTCGTCAACGGGTTTCGCCGGACGGAAGGTCATGGGGATCCCTTTGATTTCCATGGTTTCTTCATATTTGAGGGGATATACCCCTTTGATGGCCTGTTTGAGTTTGCGATCCTCATCGATGAGGTTCAGTTCTTTGGCCTTGGAAAACAATTCATCCCTGAAATCCGGATGGGCGATACTGATCAGGGCCATGGCCCGCTCCTGAAGGGTTTTGCCAAACAGGTTCACCACACCGTATTCTGTGGCCACAAACTGGACATCCCCCCTTGGCACCACCACTGCAATATTTGACATCTGGGATATGATCCGGCTGGTACGCCCGTTGTCTGCCGTGGATGTCATCATGAGGATGGATTTTCCATCCCGGGACATGGCAGCACCCCGGGTGAAATCCAGCAGACCGTTGATACCGGTATAATTGTTGTAGGGCAGGGCATCTGCCGCCACCTGGCCGGTCAGGTCTATGGCCATGGCGGTATTCAAAGATATCATTTTGTTGTGGCGGCCGATGATGGAGGGGTTGTTGATATAATCCGACGGATGAAATTCAATGGACGGGTTGTCATCAATGAACTCATAGAGCAGGCTGGAACCTACAGCACTGCCGGCTACCAGTTTTCCCTTGTTATATCCTTTTTTCTTGTTGGTGATCACCCCCATGGAGAAAAGGCGCATCATGGGTTCAGATATATACTGGGAATGAACCCCCAGATCGTTTTTTTCGGCCAGACAGACCATGGTGGCATCATTGGTGACCCCCAGGCTTGTCTGGATGGTGGATCCGTCATCAATGAGCCGGGAAATATGCTTGCCTATGGTATTGGCGGTTTCCATTTCCGGCAGGGCCTGGATAGTGAGCAGGTCTTCTTCATGTTCCACAATATAATCCACATCATTAACATGGATAAAGCTTCGCCCCAAAACCCTGGGCATGTTGGGGTTCACCTGGCAGATCACAAGATCTGCGGATTCACAGGCAGCCATGGTAATGTCCACGGAAACTCCCAGGCTCATCCATCCGAAATCATCGGGCGGAGATGCCTGGATCAGGGCGGCATTCAAGGGCATGAGCCTGGATTTGAACAGATGGGGTATCTGGGACAGGTTGATGGGGGTGATGAACCGCTGGTTTTTTTGGATTTTGGTAGGGGATGCCGAGCCCAGGTAAAAGGAACGGATATTGAACTGCTGGGAATGGGACCGGTTGGCAATCAGGGTCAGCGGACCGCTTTCAATGCTTAACAGCCGGACAATTTCAAGATCTGTAAACCGGGCCGATGCCTTGGACAGTTCAGCCACCAGGTGTTGGGGTTCACCGCAGGATGAGCCGATAAACACCCGTTGTCCAGGACGTATGTGCTGCAAAGCATCTGCCGCACCACAGGCTTTTTGCACGTATGCATCAGCCCAGTATGTTGTTTTTGGCATAATTATATCTCCGAAGTATGTTTTTAGCCTTCTATCATAACCAAAAAACCTGGTAATGGGAACAAAAAAGCATGAAAAAAATGAACCGGGTGATAAAATCAGAAAACTGATTATATTTTTATGTTTTCATTTTTATGCTTGCGAAATGCAAAGCAATTTTGTATATATTTTGTTCAGTTACACAATTAATGAAGTTGCTTCATAAAATAACAGGGAAAAAATGGGCATATATGAGCGAAAACAACGGGAAAAACAACGGCGGCGCAAGGATATCATCAATGCGGCCCAAAAGATTTTTTCCGTCAAGGGTTTCAACAGCGCAACCATGGAAGAGATTGCTTCTGCTGCTGAACTGAGTCCCGGGACCATCTATCTGTATTTTAAAAACAAAGAAGAACTCCATACTTCCCTTTCCATTGATATTCTCAAATACCTGTCTATCCAGATTCACAAGGTGGTGAACCTGGATATTCATGTGGAAGAAAAAATTGAGCGGTTCAGGGATGTTTTCATTGATCTGTATGACCATGATCCCAACATTTTGATCAACCTGTTCCACCTGCAGTCAGGGGAAACCCTTCATAATCTGTCGGATGAAGTCATGGAGCAGTTAAAACAAAATTCAGCCCAGGCCCATGGTGCCATCATCCAGGTGATAAAAGAGGGAATCGAAAAAGGTATTTTCATTGATGAACACCCGGTGGCCATGGCTGACGTGCTGTGGGGTTCCTATGCAGGCGTAGTTCTTTGGGTGGATTCTAAAAAAAAGCTCAACAACCAGAAAGATTTTGTAAAGTCCACACTCATCACTGCATTTAAAATTATCATCCAGGGTCTGCAGAAAAAATAACCTTATCTGCAAAACCGGTGAATTGTTTAGGCATGCCATTCCCCACAATATCTCCATGATTGAACGCGATTTATAATATAAATTTAATCGCAACCGGTTGTATGGGGTTTTGCCTGGGCATTGTGTAGCGTGTCAGAAAAAGTAGCACAATATAATCAAATATGTCAAACAAGAGGCGATTAGAAACGGTTTTTGCGAAGCTTTTTTTTGGGTTTTTTCCCCCCGGAATCTGCGTGATTGACTTTTAACTGTTTGCCCTGGTGGACGGTTCTGTTCAGGGCCTTGATGGCTTGATCAGCCTCTGCATTGCTGGGCATTTCAACAAAACCAAACCCTTTGGCCCGGCCTGAAAACCTATCGGATACGATCGTTGCCTTTTCCACCTCACCATATTCTCCAAAGATCGTCTTCAAATGATTCTCCGTAATTTGTTCAGATAAATTGCCGACATAAATATTCATGTAATATCCTTATGTTTCGTGTAAATGACATGCCATTCTTTTACAAAAGATAGTGCTGTTTTCACTGCCATATAAAGTCTTTCAGATTGTATATGGTGGTGATTTCACTGTCTGTGTAAAAATATAAAGGTTTTCAGCCCAAAAGCTAAAAACCCTTGATATTACTGGTGGGCCGTGAAGGGATCGAACCTTCGACCTACTGATTAAGAGTCAGTTGCTCTACCAATTGAGCTAACGGCCCGTTGAATTGCAACAAAGGGCAAAATACCAGCCGGAAAACCGGATGTCAATGGTTTTTTCAGGAGCCCGGGCAAACAAACCGGTTGACCCGATAAAAGGAGGTTTGTTATAGTTACCCTTTTTGAAATGCAGTATACATTCCAGCCCTGTCTGGATATCACCTTTTAGACATCATAAGGACACCATATGATATTTTCAAAATCTGCAGCCTTGTTTGATGAGGCCAAACAACTGATTCCCGGAGGCGTCAATTCTCCGGTCCGGGCCTGCGGTTCTGTGGGCGGGCAACCGCTGTTTATTGAAAAAGGAGACAAAAGCCGGCTGTATGATGCCGATGGCAATGCATATATTGACTATGTATTATCCTGGGGTCCCCTGATTCTGGGTCACCGGCCGCCGAGTGTGATTCAGGCCCTCCGAGAAGTGCTGGAAACCGGCACCAGTTTTGGTGCACCAACCCATCTGGAAACCCGGCTGGCAAAAATGGTGACCCGGCTGGTCCCGTCCGTGGATATGGTGCGCATGGTCAATTCCGGCACGGAAGCCACCATGAGCGCCATTCGTTTGGCCCGGGGATTTACCGGCAGAGATATCATTATCAAATTTGACGGCTGCTACCATGGCCATGCCGATACCCTGCTGGTGGCGGCAGGCTCCGGAGTTGCCACTCTGGGCATTCCCGGCAGTCCCGGAATTCCGGAATCAGTGATCCGGAACACCTTGTCGTTGCCTTATAATGATATTGCCCGATTCAAGCAGATCATGGAACAGAAAGGAGACCAGGTGGCCGGTGTCATCCTGGAGCCGGTGGCAGGAAACATGGGCATGGTGATGCCCAAAGAAGGATTCCTTGAAACCCTGAGACAAGAAACCCAAAAATACGGCGCTTTATTGATTTTTGATGAGGTCATGACAGGATTTCGGGTGGCAAAAGGATCTGCCCAGGGGCTGTTTACCATTACACCGGATCTGACCTGTTTCGGCAAAATAATAGGCGGCGGTCTAGAAGATGCCGGTATCCCTTTTCAGACCGGGCATGCAGGCTCCATGGCAGGATTTTTCTTTACCGACCGCAAGGTGTATAATTTTGAAGATGCCAAAACAAGCAATCTGGACAGGTTTGCCGCTTTTTACAGGGGCATGCTGCAAAAGGGTATATACCTGGCACCTTCTCAGTTTGAAGCCTGCTTTGTGTCCCTTGCGCATACAGATCAGGACATTGCTGATACCATAGCCGCGGCAAAAGCGGTGATGGCGGATCTATAGCATATGTCCGGGATACAAAAAATTCATCTGGTGGCTGCCTGTGGCACCGGCATGGGGACCCTTGCCTGCATTCTTAAACAGATGGGATTTCAGGTGACCGGATCAGATCAAAATGTCTATCCGCCCATGAGTGACTTTCTGTCTGACAACGGGATAACGCTTTTTACCGGGTTTGATCCCAAAAATTTGGCCCATGAACCGGATCTTGTGATCATCGGCAATGCCGTCACCCGGGATAACCCCGAAGCACAGGCTGTGCTGGAAAAAAAAATCGCCTGTCTGTCCATGCCCCAGGCAGTGAACCGGTTTGTTGCAAAGGATAAAAAAATAATCCTGGTGACAGGCACCCACGGCAAGACAACTACAGCATCCATTATGGCACATATTCTTGCTGTTGCCGGACTGGATCCCTGTTTCATGATTGGCGGGATTCTGAAAGATTACCAGTCCAGCTTTAACATCGGTACAGGGGTTTATATGGTTATTGAAGGAGATGAGTACGATACAGCCTTTTTTGATAAAGGACCCAAATTTATGCACTATGATCCTTTTATCACCATCATCACCGGTGTGGAATTTGACCATGCAGATATCTTCACAGACCTGGACCATGTCAAGCATGTTTTTTCCGGTCTGGTCAAAAAAGTGACCGCAACCAGCCATGTCATCGCCTGCAAAGACAGCCCCCATCTCATGGATATCCTTGGGGAGCAAGAAAAATCCCCTGTCACCTATGGCATTGGGGCAGACTGGTCTTTTACACAGCACACCCAGCAAGAAGTTATGACCCGGGCCCGTATCCATGGACCTGACAAGGTCTATGATATGGAGACCCGCATGCAGGGACAGCATAATCTGATGAATTTTCTGGCCTGTGCTGCTGCGGCTGATGTTATTGGGGTGGACACCGCTCTTATTCAGACAGCAATGGCTTCTTTTTCCGGTATCCGGCGCCGCCAGGAAATCCGGGGGATTAAAAACAGGATCACCGTGATGGATGATTTTGCCCATCACCCGTCCGCTGTCAGAGAAACCATTCGGGCTGTCAAACCTTTTTACCGCAAAGGCCGTGTCATTGCCGTTTTTGAACCCCGCACCAACACCTCCATGCGCTCTTTTTTCCAGACCAGTTATCCCCATGCTTTTGCAGAAGCAAACTTGGTTTGTATATGCAATCCTTCGGTGAAAAAAACAATCCCGGAAAAAGAGCGGCTTTCCCAAAAAAAACTGGTGTCCGATATCAATAATATGGGCGTGGAAGCCCACCATTTTGCCGATGTAACCGCAGTGCTGGCATTTCTGCAACCCCGGCTGGCACCGGAAGATCTTGTATTGATCATGTCCAACGGGGGATTTGATAATATTCATACCAGACTGCTTGAGATGATTGCATGAAAAAGAAATGGGGCCGCCTTGTCTGTATCGGGATATGTCATATAATATTTTACATGTATCTGGTTCCCATGGTTATCTATCCGAGATTCGGGAAACATGGCACCTGGGTTGCAACAATTTTTATAGTGGTGCTTTCCATTGCAATTGTCGGCAATGGTTGGTTTGGAAAAAAAAAGAAGCAGTAAGGAGATAAGAATGACACAAACCGATCTCAAGATCGAATGGGATAAAGGATTCAGTGTGGATGTTGCAGAAATTGACAATCACCAAATGAAAATGTTTGCACTGTTTAATGAACTTATTGAACTGAAACAAAAAAAAGCAGACCCCAAAGCGCTCGCCAATATGATTTCCGACATCAATGATTATGCAAAACTGTATTTTTCCACAGAGGAAAAAATTCTCAGGAAACGGGGATATCCTGACCGGGAAATTCATTCCCGGGCGCATCGCCAGTTCATCAAAAGTGCCATCAGCCTTCGACGGGAGCTTGCAGAAGATGCCACAAACCTGACCATGGACACCATTCTGGAACTGAGAAACTGGCTTGTGGATCATATTAAAACCAGTGATTCTCTGTACGTACCATTTTTACGAATCCACCAGTACATTGAGGATACCAAACAAAAAAATTAAAGTCCCCTCTTATACGAGACGATATATATATATTATAAAGTGCAAGATTTACTGTGAACCTGATAATTGTATGGGGAAAAGACATGGTATTTGATTATAAAATATTACCGGTCAGGGACGAAACCATTGATGCACCTTACAGAATCCGGGGATTTTCCGAACGTAGAAGAACCATTACCCGCAAGTTTCGAAGGGACCGGCGAAAAGCCAAAGCTGACAGAAGAAGCAGTGTAAGAGAAGGCATTTTTGTGGAACTGTCCTTTCAAAATAATCGCAGAAAAGGGGTAGACAGACGTAATGTTTCTGGTGACAGAAGAAAAAGCACCAGGGGGTCTGGCGCAAGATCAACTTTTTCAAAAACAGTATAATTTTTGCATACAGTATGCAAGGCACCTTATATTCCCAACTTTCAAACTTCAGCGATGATGACCCCTCCTGAATCAACCAACTTTGAAAGTTGCGTTATCTTAATTATAGGGTGCCTTTTTTTTATGCACACTATTGCTTTTTTGCAATAATCATCTTCTTTCTCCTCTTTATTTTCTCACAAAACAAAAGACCAGCCTGGATTTATCCGTGGCAAAGACAATCTCTCAATGCCATGGACAGGTTCAGAATTTTATCTGCCCATAAAAACGGGGAATACAAAACATTACAAATTAATCATCTGTGTGAAAAGATTTTGCGCAAGTTTTTTGATTCTGGTATAAGAGAGCGGTTTTATAAACAGATGATCATGATCACTGTAAATGATTATACTTAGGAGACTTTATTAATGGGGATACAAGGGTTGCTTTGAACCCAAAAGATACCATGACATCCGGTTTCAAAGCAGTAATGTCCCTGATCCTGCCATGGGATCATAACCTGACAATGAAAGAAAAAAAGTGAAAAATCAAGACTCTATCCCCCGGCAGATATGGGTATTTTTCTGCTCTGTCAAACTGACGGTTTACATACTGGTGCTGCTGGCTGTTACCTCCATCATCGGAACAGTGGTGCTCCAGAACGGATCTCCCGGGCAATACATCGATTTGTACGGAAACGGACTGTATAACCTGATAAAGGTTCTCCATATTGATGATATGTACCATGCCTGGTGGTTTTTGTTTCTGCTGCTGTTGCTGTGCATCAATATTGTGGTATGCTCTGTGGAACGGCTTTCTCTGGTCTGGAAAACCATTTTTCCCAAACAGGTGCGGTTTCATCCGGACCGGTTTTTGAAATCTGCAACAAAACAGACCATTACAGTGGAACATCATGCAGACCGGATGGCTGATTCCTGCGAAACCTGGCTGTCCAGACAGGCAGGGCCGGTGATCCTGCAAAAAGACCAGAATACCACACTGCTGTATGCGGAAAAAGGACGGTGGACCCGTATCGGGGTTTTTGTGGTACATGCCAGTGTCCTGCTCCTGCTGGTTGGGGCACTTGTGGGGTCGATGTTTGGGTTCAAGGCCTCTGTCAGGATAGATGAAGGCAGCCAGATCCGTCAGGTGTTTGCCGCCAAGACAAGAGAGCCCATTCCCCTGGATTTTGCCATTACATGCAATGAATTCGAAGTAAAATTTTATGATACCGGTGCCCCTGAAGAATTTCGCTCCAACCTGACTATCACAGAAAACGGACAGGAAAGCATTACCACAGATATCCGGGTCAACCATCCGTTGCGCTACAAAGGCATCAATATATTTCAGTCCTCTTACGGCACGGCAACCCCCGATGCAGCGGTGCTTGCCATTGTAGACAACCAAACCGGTGATGAAATATCCCGAACCATACAGGTGGGAGAGACCATCATCCTGCCTGGTGACCAGGGCAGTTTTCAGCTCCAGGGATTTTTACCCCATTTTGACTTCAGGGGTCAAAACCTGGAAGAAACTTTTTTTGGAAAAGTAAGTCTTACGGGAGAACAAGCTTTTCAAATCGGGCTGCCTGTGAAATTTCCCACCTTTGACAAGATGCGCAAAGGCCGGTTTACCTTTGTTGTCAAGGATTTTGAAAAACGATATTATACCGGGCTTCAGGTAACAAAAGATCCCGGAGTCTGGTATGTATATGCTGGTTTTATCATGATGATTTTGGGATGCTGGATCACTTTTTTCATGTCACACCAGTCCTATCTTGTTGCTGTTCAGCCACGGGATGAGGGGGGTGCCTTCATCTATCTGGCGGGCAGAACCAACCGAAACACCCAGGACATGAAACGCAGACTTGCCAGAATGAAAACCCATCTGGAAAATCAACTTAAAAAGGTATAGTAGTTATGAACAGTTCCTTTGCTTTGTCGTCGACCACCTTTATGTATGGACTGGCCACGGTTTTCTATATTGGATCTTTTGCGTTTAAACAAAAAATGCTGGCAAAAATCGGATTCTTTGTTCTGGTTGCAGGTATGGTGTTCAACACGGCAGGGATCGGACTGCGGTGGATGGAATCCTATCAGATGGGATTCGGGCGGGCTCCTTTTACCAACATGTATGAATCTTTGGTCTTTTTTTCCTGGACCATGGCGGCGCTGTATATCTTTGTGGAACTCAAATACAAGGAACAGGGATTCGGGGTGTTTATCGCGCCCCTGATATTTCTGGCCATTGCCTATGCCTCTTTTGATTCCAGTATCAGCGCCAGGATAAATCCGTTGATTCCGGCCTTGAAAAGCAATTGGCTCATTGCCCATGTCGTCACCTGTTTTCTGGGGTATGCCGGTTTTGCTCTGGCCTTCGGGTGCAGCCTCATCTATTTTATCAAGCCGCGTCAGACAGCCAACGCTTCTTTTTTTGACCGCCTGCCCGATTGGGAAGTCATTGATGAACTCACTTACCAGATGGTGGTGTTCGGTTTTTTGTTTTTGACCATCGGCATCATCACCGGCGCGGTATGGGCCAATTCTGCCTGGGGAAAATACTGGTCCTGGGATCCCAAGGAAACCTGGTCATTGATCACCTGGTTTGTATATGCCATTTTCATGCACCTGCGCCTGATGCGTGGTTGGCACGGTAAAAATCTTGCCCTGGTTTCCATTATAGGGTTTATGGCGGTTCTTTTCACCTATTTCGGGGTGAATTTTTTGCTGTCCGGTCTTCACAGTTACGGATAAATCCTGTTTTTTTTCAATCGGTTCCATATCCATATCCCGGGCATGGATGTGGAATCAGATTGTTTCGCCCGGTTTATTCTTTGCATTTACTGCCCAATCCCTTCCTCATTTTATCTTGACAAGAAATTCAGATATTACTATAGAATAACGCGATTATCCTGTTTGAAAGAAAATTGCACCCGACAGGAAAATGCCGGGTGCAAAAAAAGATATGTCCGGGTGGATATCTGGATAAATTGGTTATAGGTAACATCAACATTTTAACATTGATGGGGTTTTCATGAGTGAACTAGAAAACAAAACTGAACATGGTTCCGTGGATGGTGCAACAGAAGGTGCTGCCGGAGAACCGAAAAATGACACAGGCCTGGGGCTGGGTGTCATTTTTTTTATTGTGGCATTTCTGATATGCTTTTTATCCGGATGGCTGCTGTTCCCCAAACTGCTTTATTCCAAACACGAGCAACCCTTTAATTTTGATCATGCCCTGCATGTCCAGGAAACAGGCGATTGTGAATCCTGCCACTTCCTTCGGGACGACGGCACCTTTTCCGGGATCCCGAAAATGGCATCCTGCCTGGATTGCCACACGGATGAACCCATGGGAGAAACCAGGGATGAAGCCATATTTGCCAGCGAATATGTGGCAAAAGAACGGGAGGTTCCCTGGTATGTATACGCAAAACAGCCTGACTGTGTTTTCTTTTCCCATGCAGCCCATATCGAGGCAGCCGACATGGATTGCGCGACTTGCCATGGTCCTATCGGCGAATCCACAACCTCCAGACCCTATGAAGAAAACAAACTTACCGGATACAGCCGTGATATCTGGGGGAAAAATATCTGGGGAATCAAGAAAAATTCCTGGGACAGCATGAAAATGGATGACTGTGCAGTGTGTCACAAAGAAGAAACCGGCCACCAGGGCTATTGTTTCCAGTGTCACAAATAAACCAAACACAAGAATTGCAAACTTTACAGAGGATTTACATATGAAAGTTGACAGAAGAAGCTTCTTGGGATTGGGACTTGGTGCGGTTGCCGGCATTGCGATCTCCCCGGTCGGAGCCAAACTGACGGATGATTCTTCCATCTGGACCCAAAACTGGCCCTGGACCCCTGTCCCGCCTGACGGGAAAATATCCTATGATCAGTCAGTGTGCAGTCTGTGCCCGGGAACCTGCGGCATCACTGTCAGAAAAATTGACGGCAGGCCGGTGAAAATAGAAGGGCATGATACCTATCCGGTGAATAAAGGCGGGGCATGTCTTCATGGTATTGCAGGACTTCAGTATCTGTATGATCCCTGCCGGGTGAAAACCCCTCTGAAAAAAATCAACGACCGGTTTGAACCCATCTCCTGGAAAGAGGCCATTGCGCTGGCAGCAGGGCATTTGGGCCGCATCAGAAAAAATGACCAGACCCACACCCTGGCTTGTATCACGGATACGGATCAGGGCTCTGTGGCCGGACTGTTCAACCATTTTATGACTGCATTCGGCTCACCCAACCATTTTAGTACGCCAACCCTTGAATCCTGGCTGGCTCTCACGGCCCAGACCCTACATGGTAAGGGTCATACCCTGGGATTTGACCTGGATAATGCTGATTTTATTTTGAGTTTCGGGGCCGGTATCATTGAAGGATGGGGATCTCCGGTTGCCTGTTTCAAAGCCAATGCCAGCCGAAAAAAACGAAAGGCCAAACTCTATCAGATTGAGCACAGGCTTTCGACCACCGCGGCTGCAGCAGACAGATGGATCCCTGTCACACCGGGCACTGAGGCGGATCTGGCCATGGCCATGTGCGGGGTTCTGTTAACAGAAAATCTGTTTGATCCGGAATTTGCCGCCGGTTTCAAGGGTGGATTCAACCGTTTCAATGCCATGGTGCAGCAAAAATACCCGGTGGAACAGGTGGCAGCGGCCACGGGCATCAGTGCTGCTGATATCAAAAAAATTGCCATTGCCTTTGCCGGCGCAAAAATGCCGGTGGCCATTCCCGGCAAAGGACGCGGTGACGGTGCCCAGAGCCTCAAAGAATTTGCTGCTGTGCACACCCTCAACTGTCTGACCGGCAATATCAACAAAAAAGGCGGCACCTTTATCAAGTCTGTCCACGATTATCTGACCTTTCCAGCCCCTGTCCAGGATGCAGCTGCCAAAGACGGAACCGGCACGGCAAAGCTGGCGGCATCTTTTCAGGAGCTGCTGGCAAACATAAACCAGGCTGATGATCCTCTGGTTTCGGCATTGTTGGTTTACAATGCCAATCCCTGTTACACCCTGAATGACCCTTCACAGACCAGAGCTGCTTTTGAAAAAATTCCTTTTGTGGTGAATTTCTCTTCTTTTATGGATGAAACTGCCATGGCATCGGATCTGATTCTGCCTGTATCCACATTTCTGGAACGGTTGGAAGATGTTCCCTCACGAGCCGGTCTTGCCAATTCCGTTGTAGGACTGACCCGGCCTGTTGTGGATCCGGTGTTTGATACCAGCAGTGCTGGCGATGCCGTGATCCAGCTGGCCAAAACCCTTGGGGGTGCCGTGGCCCAAAGCTTTCCATGGGACAATTACCAGGAATGCCTGGAAGATGTGGCAACAGATGTCTGGGAGGACCTGTCCAGTGACGGGTATGCACTGATTGCGGAAGGCCCGCCTTTCGGCAGGGTTGAAACCAGTTTTGCATTTTTGTCGGATAACCCGGAAACCATCCATCCCCGGGGGGATTATGATCTCACCCTTGTGCCCATCGATAATATGAGATTGCCCGGCACGGTGCCGGCCGCCTCTCCTTTTGCCATCAAAACAGTATCCGACCGGGTGCTCAAGGGCAAAGACATCTGTGTGGAAATCAACCCCGCCAGTGCCAATGGACTTACAGACGGGGGCTTTGCAACCCTGACAACCCCCACAGGATCTGTAAAGGTACGGGTGAATTTCAACGAAGGCATCATGCCCGGTGTCATTGGAATGGTCAAAGGCCTTGGGCATACGTTTGACAATAAATATGTGTCCGGCAAAGGGATAAACATACATGAATTGATCAGCCCGGTAATTGAACCTGGTTCAGGACTGGATGCTGCCTGTGGAATCACAGCCGCAATTTCAAAGGCCTAAATGATGTGAACAAACTTTCAAAGAGGTTCTGATGGTACAAGATAAAAAAGCACATAAATACGGAATGGTTATTGATCTGGACAAATGTACCGGTTGCGGATCATGCACGGTGTCATGCATGTCTGAAAATAATATTCCGTTCAAGGAGGATGAGTCCGATAAAAAGGACAGCATCACCTGGATGCGGGTTTACAAGCTGACCAATGGCAAGTCGTTTCCAGATACCCGGATTGCGTATCTTCCCAGACCATGCCAGCATTGCGGCGGTAAAGGAGACCACGGCCATTCCCCCTGTGTGTCGGTGTGTCCGGCCACTGCAACCGACTATGGATATGACACCGGCATTGTTTCTCAAATCTACACCCGGTGTTGTGGTGGAAAAATGCAGTTTTTGTTACCACAGATACCAGCTGGCCCGGGAAAAAGCATACTACAACGGTGCCCATGACATTGCAGAAGATGACTATCAGACTGCCTGTACCACAGCATGTCCGGCCGGTGCCATCATCTTCGGCGACCTAAACAACCCTTCCCACAAAGTGCACCAGATCGTCAAACCGGATCCACATCCGGATCCCTTCAACCCGGATGTGGTGGGAAAATCACGCAATCCCAAGGTATTCCGGCTGCTGGAACGTCTGGGAACCAACCCCAAGGTCTATTACATGTCTGAGCATGAATGGGTCAGAAAGCTGGGGGACAACTATCTGGATGGTGAATGGGACAAGGTAAAGAATCATTATGGGGCTGCTTCCCATGAGTAGAAAATCCAAAATCTATGTGAGGAGTAATTGAATATGGATGCTGCATTAATACCTGAAGGCGCAAAACGGTGCTCATTTCCCAAATTCATGCTGGGAATCGCCATTGTGGGAGCGGTCCTGCTCTGGGGCGTGTATGCCATGCTGCTGTGCTGGTTCAAAGGATTGAACCAGACCAACATGAATGACTATTACGGATTCGCCCTGTGGATATGGGCAGACCTGGCGGTGATAGCAATAGGGGGCGGGGCGTTTTTCACCGGCCTGCTCAAATATATTTTTAAAGTGGATGAACTGAAAAATATCATTAATTTTGCCGTGATTATCGGATTTATCTGCTACAGTTCAGCCCTGTTGATCCTGGCCATTGATATCGGCCAGCCTTTGCGGGGGTGGTTTATTTTCTGGCATGCCAATGTGCATTCCATGCTCACCGAGGTAGCCTTCTGCCTGTCCTTGTATTTTGCGGTGCTCACCATTGAGTTTATCCCCAATATCCTGGAAAACCGGCAGCTCAACAAGGTGCCGTTCTTTCATCATCTGGCCCACAACATGCACGGTGGGATGGATGATATTTACTTATATCATCGCCAAAATCATTGATACCATCTACTGGGCAACGGTTACCGCTCCCGGTATCGGATTTGAAATGAGCCATTTTTATACCAACAACAGTTTTTACGGCTATTGGATACTGGTGACGGAAGTGATCATCTGCGGCGTTATTCCCGGGATTTTACTCATCAACAAAACCACCCGTGAAAATCCCAATCTGCGGCTTTTGGCCATTATCCTGGGTGTCATCGGAGTCTGTCTCAACCGCTGGGTCATGGTGCTTCAGGTCGTAGCTGTGCCGGTCATGGGTTTTGATACCTGGGCACTTTATATCCCATCCTGGCAGGAAGTGGCTACCACCATCCTGCCCGTGGCCTACGGCATTATTTTGATCGCAGTGACATACCGGTACCTGCCGGTGTTTCCCCAGGAACTGGAACTGAATCCATCCAAGGCACAAGAATCGTAGGAAAGGAGAAATTTTATGTTTCCATTTAATTTTGAATGGGTCTGGGATATCGGCCATATGCTTTTTTTCGGCGGGTTCTGGTATGCCATCGGCATTCTGGGTGCCGGCATGGCATACTGTATTGCCAAGGCAGCCTATGACACCATGAATGCATCAGAGGAAAACCACCATTAGTTCTTTTGTTCGATAATAAAATAGAACGGTTGTCAAACCAATCGGGCCCGATCCTGGAAACAGGATCGGGCCTGATTGGTTTATGGGAATGGCTTTTTGATTTACCGGGTTATTTTTTGGGGGCGGACAGAATCCAGTAAAAAGCCCACCCCAGGGCCACCGGAACAAGGCCAACAGCCCCGAACATCAACACATGACCCTCCCATGGTTTGATAACCAGGGCACAGGCAACCGGAAACACAATGGATATCACAATCGCAGACCGTTTTTTTTGGGATAACCGGCCCATCTTTTTTCCCGCTTTTCCGGCAGGCGGGGGTTTAAGCATCCTGGGCAGAATCAGTATGCCGGATATGAGCAGGATCAGAACCAGAATTTCACTTACACCGGTCACGCGGTTTCCTTTCTTTTGTGTGCCTGTTTAAAAATGGTTCTATATCCCAGAGATCCGGTGATTTGTCAATGCCGGCAGATCATTATTCCAGAGCAATCGCATGCAACCAATCTTTCATTGACCAATGTCCGCCCCTGGGCCGTGCCCTGCATCCGGCCTGAAATCCACAGGCTTTGACAGTCCTGATGCAGGGCACGGCCCAGGGGCTCTCAAGATCAAAACTGCAAATTTATTTCTTTGCATCGGCCAAGAAACGCTGTCATGGTGAACTCCTGGTGCCAGCACCATAGTGTTAGACGTAGCAAGCCCCGGCTGGTGTCCTGTGACTGGACCGTCAGAACCGGAGGGGCCAGCAGACATATCGGGATGTGGGGTACGTACTCTGAAATCCGCCAATTTTACCGGCCTTTTCGGGCTTTAAGGGTTTCAAAGGCTTTCTGGATTTCCAAAAAGCGCCGGGATGCCAGATCTGAAAATTCTTTTCCCAGGTGGGACAGCTTGTCTGGATGGTATTTTTTGATCTGCTGTTTATAGGCAGCCTGGATCTCCTCCCAGGAGGCATCCATGGGTACGCCTAAAATTTCATGGGCAGTCTTTGTGGTCCGGGAATGTGAACCGTTTGGCCCGGGTTTGGATCTGTTTGCATCGTCTCCTGTTTTCTGGCCGGAGCCATTATCTGTTGTCTGAAAACCGGTTGTGGATCGGTTATGGCCGGCTGGTTCCCGGTCATACCCCGCCCCCGTACTTCGTTTGAAAAAGAACCAGGGAAGCTGCCCATGCCGGATCAGATAATAGATGCAGTATAACACCAGCCCGTCATCCACCCATCCCAGAAACGGAACCAGCATTTCCGGGATGATGTCCACCGGGGAGATCAGGTAGGCCAGACCCAGAAGCACAAGAATGATTTTAAAAAGCGTACCCATGAAAAATCTCACCCCTGGTGTAGCACATCAATCATGGTAAACAATCGTTTTGGATTGCTGGTGTCTTGCAGTTGTTTGTGCAAAAATACTACCGCATCAAAGGTGCCGGCCACATATATTTTTCGGCCGTTGACATTGTGTGTGAATTCAAACAACGCTGATCCATCCGGGGCTGTAAGGGTATAGGTGTGCCAGCCATGACCGGACAGATGTTCTTTCGGGATCTGCCACTGGGTTTGCTGAATCTCTGGATCACGGATCTGCTGGATTCGGGCCGGATCAAAGGCAACCCCCAGCCGGTTGAAATATTCCACCATGGCCCTGGCGGTTCCGGAGGTGTCAGCCTTGTTCTGCTGGTGGCTTTCTTTTATTTCAAGTGTGTATCCAGCAAAAAGGCCGGGAAACCGGTCAGCGGCAAAGGCCATCATGGCCTGGAATCCCACAATCTGTTTGGCCATGTTCGGGGCGATGACAGCCGGAAACCGGGCCCGGGACACACACGCTTCAAGCGCCTTTCGGTCACCGCCTGTGGTCCCCATGACAAAGGGGATATCATGATCTGTATAGAATTCGGCATTGGTATTGACAGCAGTGGGATGGGTATAATCTACGGCAATGAACCTACCAACCCTTTTTTGGATATCTGCGATGATACTATCCCGGGTATCTGGTTTCACAAGGCTGATAGAAACAGTGTCTATCTGTATGCTGTTTTCAGGAATCTGCGGGCCGGTCAATGAAAAGGGGATCAGTTCAAAACGGTCGTCGGCAAGGGCTGCCCGGGCCATGGTGGAGGCCACATTTCCCGGAAGTCCGTTGATCATCACATATATTTTTTCCATCTGTCGTTTCCTTACAAGGACATTATCAGCTTTGTTACTGTCGGAACAGGGGATGTATCCATATTCCGGATCAGCTGTTTCAACGATGCCACTGCCGCAGGAATATGTTTTTCAAACCCTGTTTTTTTCTTTACCCGGCTCAGGTGGGCAAATGCCCCGAGTATCTGCAGGTTCCGGGTCAGACAGCAGAAATGAAAACATCGGGCAAACTGTTTTCTCTGATCTTCAATGTCCAGGCCAAGACGGTCCATGGCATAGGATACCAGATCCTGTTGCACCTGCCGGGGCAGTGTAACATAGGGATCCAGTAAAAGGGAAGCCAGATCATACTGAAAAGGTCCTGTTCTGGCGGATTGAAAATCAATAAAATAAACGGTTTCATTTTTGAGCATGATGTTTTTTGACTGGCAGTCCCGGTGCATGAGTCCTGTAAAACCACCGTCCAGGGCATTTTGAGCCACAAAACAAAAATCTTCTTCAACTGTTTCAAAGGACAGGTTCTTTTTCCGGTAGGTATTAACAAACGCATCCATAAAATACCGGCACTCTTTTTCCAGGATAAGGGTCTTTGAATAGGTGGGGGTCTGGTATGTCCAGGCCGGGTCAAACCCCTGGGCACCTTTTTGGGAGAACAATATCAACTGGTTGATGACCTGCTGGTATATCTGTTTTATGGTTGATGTATCGCAGGTATTTTTGACCTTGTCAGCCAGATGGGTATCGCCCAGATCCTCCAGTGCCACCATGCCGGCCAAGGGATCATGGGTCAGTATCCGGGGTACTGGTATTCCCTGTTTGGACAAATGGTTTCCAATATGCACAAACGCCTCCAGCTGGGAGCGGGCCTCACTGCCGGGCAGACAGATGCCATGGTCACAAAGGACAAC
>JAIVHE010000200.1 GCA_020201255.1 Desulfobacteraceae bacterium | reverse complement strand
TCCCACTTCCTGGTTGGGCGTATACTGGTTGCCCGACAGCTGAATTCTGTACATGCCCAGGTTGGACTGCAACACGGAATCCGAGTCCGGATCTTGGGAAAACACCTGGGGCAGCAGCACAAATGCCCCCCCGTCCTTCGGCCAGCAGGTAATCAACGGCAGCCGGTCAATGCGGGTGGTATGAGCCATCACCTTTGACCTGTGCCGTGGCACCGGCAGGGCGTGGAACAGGGCACAGGCCGCTTTTGCCATCCGGCCCGGAGATCTTAGGGCCTGCATGGGCGCAAATTTCATATCCACCAGGGATTTGACCTGTTCCAGTTCCGGTTCAAAAATTTGTAGCGTACGGTCCCAGGTGCCGTACAGATTGGACAGGGCCGCAAATTTTGTATTTTTTACCTTTTCAAACAACAGGGCCGGCCCGCCGGCATCAAACACCCGCCGGGTAATTTGGGCCATCTCCAGATGCGGATCAACCACATCTTTTATGCGGACCAACTCTCCCTGGTTCTCTAAAAACTGCACACACTGGCCAAGGCTGGAAAATTTCATAGCACCAACCTCTCCCGAAACCCAAAGCCTTTGCGGTTGTCCATGTGATAAACCAGATCGGGTTCAAACACATACAATCGGGCATGAAAAGCGGTTCCAAAAAACCCTAAGATATCTGTGCCGGAAACAGAAATGCCAAACTGCCGGGCATAGGCCAGTGCCGCAGCCGCGGCCTGTCTTTTGCTGCCCGGTTCCCGGATATGCCCGCCCATCTGAAGGCCCTCCAGGTTTTCCACCCGGTCATGGGTGCGGAAAATGGATGCAGAACATGCCTGGTTTTTTCATGTGAAATCAGGTCCAGGCAGTTGTCCGGCCACTGGCTACTGGGCATATCCCCATTCTTTCAACCGCTTGACCGCATATTGGGAATACTGGTTGGACTGGTAATTGATCATTTTCAGATAAGCTTCATAATCATTGGCTGCCGGCCGCTGTCTGCCCATCTTGTCCCGGCAATACCCTTTGTAAAAGGTCAGCTGGGGATTGCCCGGCAACAGCTGGTCACACCTGGTAAAATTGTCCAGGGCCCGGGAAAACTGTTTGGCCCCTACATGGGCCAGGCCTGCCATATAATGGCCCTGGGGTTCTTCTGGGTACAGCTGGATGGCGGCAGTGGCATAAGAGGCTGCTTCTGCGGCTTTTTCCTGGATGAGCAGGCATCTGGCCATGAGCACATGGGCCGCATAATCATCTTTTGCCTGATAAATGGCGGATGCAAAAGAGGCCCGTGCCTTGTCATACTTTTCCTGTGCCATGTATTTTTCCCCTTCCTGCATGGCCAGAATGGCTTTTTTTCTGCGCCGCAGTCCAGCGGTGTGGTCCATGTAGCGCTCCTTGTACACAGGGCTGTTTCTGGTAGCGGCATACGTTCCCTGGTCGCGCTGGACAGCTGCTGTCAGTCGTTCGTCACTCATGGGGTGGGTGGAAAACAGCATCTGGGCCGATGTGGGCTGCTGCTTGTTCAAGGTATTGAGCATCTCCATAAGACCCACAAACCCTTTGGATCCATAACCGGCCCCCACCATGTATTCATGGCCTAAAAAATCCGCTTCCCGTTCATTTTCCCGGCTGTATTTGGCCAGATACAGGCCCTGGCCCAGGGCACCCAGCTGCTGGGTCAGATTGCCCAGCCCTTTTGCCTGGGAATCCGCCAGGATGGCAAGTCCACCCACCACCAGCGAAGACAGCTGGCTTTTGGACACCTGTTCAGCCGTATGTCTGGCATTCACATGACCCAGTTCATGGCCCAGCAACGCCGCCAGTTCCGCCTCATTGTCCAGGCTCAGCAAAATTCCCCGGGTGACGGCAATGGACCCGCCGGGAAATGCATAGGCATTGATATAGGTGGCATTGACGCATTGAAAATTATAGGGCATATCCGGGCGGTGCACATGGGGCACCAGGTTTTTTCCCACCTGGTTGATATACTGGTTCAGCGCCTGGTCCTGGGTGATGCCGAAATCCGATGAAAACTGGAACGGCGACTGCTGCCGGTCAATGGCAATCTCCTGGCCCGGGGAAAGCATCATCAGCTGGCTTTTGCCTGTAACCGGATCCATTGCACAGCCGTAAACATGGAACAGGCCTGCTGCAGACACCATGGTAGACAGGCGTAAAAACTGCCGCCTGTTCAACAGCGGGTCGGTTGCCTTCTGACATTTTTCATCATTCATACTTTTTGTTTTCCTTTGCAGCTTTGGATTGAATTTTCACGAACGGACCTTAGCAAACATGCCGATCACAAGGAACAGGGTTCCCAGTCCCAGCACAAATCCGTAAAACGGCAGTTCAAATACCAAAAAATACAACACTGTTTCCACCACTGCCAGGGGAATGAGTTCAACCACACCATCAGCATAATCTCCCAGAATCCGGGAAAGGGTCAAGTCCACCCAGAAATTATCCGTTTGCATAAACCTGGAAATCCCGCTGAACAGCCATATAAAAAAGGCACCCAACAAACACCATATTCCTATTCTGGTCCACATAATACTGTTTCCTGTCATGTTGGAACCTTGATTATCTTACCATTTTTGCCTGCATTGTTCGCAAGATCATCAAGGTTTTGATTCCGGTTGTTGTTCCAGCAAGTATATTCGCCCCTCCCTGCTACGTCAAGTCAAAGGGGTGTAAACCTGCCTTTGTTTGTCAAAAATCCGGGCCTTCAAACCATTATTCTTTACTTACTTATACACCCCGGCAAAAAACCGGCTCTTTTCTTTGCCAGATGGTTGTGGTACATCCGAACAATCATGACCATATCCACTTCCATATTTAAAAAGATCGGCATTGCCTCTTTTATCATGATGGCTTCGGTATTTGCCAGCCGCATCATCGGTCTTGTGCGGGAAATGGCCATTGCCTGGGCAGGCGGTGCCAAAGCTGAGGTGGATGCCTACCAGATCGCCTTTGCCCTGCCTGAAATCCTCAACCATGTAGTGGCCTCCGGGTTTTTATCCATCACCTTTATTCCCATTCTGGCCCGGTATATTTCACAGGGCAAAGACAGGCAAGGGTATGCGGTATTTTCCCTGGTTTTCAACGGGTTCGGCCTGACGCATGACCCGGATCATCTTGCCGGCCCAGTTTTTCTTTTTTGCCGGGGGGTTGTTCATGGCAGTGCAGTTCACCAAAGAAAAATTTTTCATCCCTGCTTTGGCCCCTTTGATCTATAACCTGGGCATCATCTGCGGCGGGATATTTTTATACCCGTATCTGGGCATGGAAGGCTTTGCCTGGGGAGTGCTGGGGGGGGCCTTTGCCGGCAATTTCGTGTTACAGTGGGTCGGGGCGAAAAACCAGGGGCTGCGCCATCAATGGATCATCAATTTTTTCCACCCGGATTTCAAACGTTATGTCCTGATCACCCTGCCCTTTATGGTGGGGCTCACCGTCACCTTTTCCACGGAAATTCTGATGAAGTTTTTCGGGTCATTTCTGGAACCCGGCCATATTGCCGCCATGAACTATGCCCTGCGGATCATGTTCATCCTGGTGGGATTTTTCGGCCAGGCCATCGGCATGGCATCCTATCCTTTCATGGCACAGATTGCCGTTACCGGTGACATGGACCGGCTCAACGAAATCATCAACCAGACCTTGAAATTCATCTTTCTGGTAATCCCGTTTTCCGTTCTGTTTATTGTCCTGCGCCATGAAATTGTATTGATCTTGTTCCAGCGGGGTGAGTTTGATGCCGCTGCCACCCGGGTCACCGCCGGCATCCTGCCCTTTTTCATGGCCGGAGCCTTTGCCTTTTCCGCCCAGACCATTGTGGCCAGGGGATTTTACGCCCTTGAAAACACCCTGTTCCCGGCCCTGGTATCCACTGTCTGCATGCTGGCCGGACTGCCGGTAATTTATCTGTGCATGCAGGCTTTGGGTGCAAAAGGCGTGGCCTTAGGTCTCAGTCTGACCGTGGTCTTTTCCACCTTTGCCCTGTTTGAATCCTGGAACAAAAAAACCAAAAACCCGGGCAAAGGCCGGGTCTATCTTTTTCTGGTCAAACTGCTCTTTGCCGGCCTGTGTCTCGGGGCTTTGCTGTTTGCCGCCCGCCAGGGACTGGCACACATGATACAACCTGTAACCACAGGTTCAGCCCTGCTGATTTGCATCGTAACCGGACTTTTATTCGCCATTTTGATGCCCGCCGCGGCCATAGAACTGTCCTCCCGATGTGACGTGTTCATCGTGGTGGGCTCCACCCTCCTGGTCCAGCCCGCCGCCCTCATGCCCGGATACGCCCTGGATGCCGGCGCATTCCTGGCCATCATCAACCTGTCTGCCACCCCCTATGACAACCGGTGCCAGGTGCTCATCCGGGAAAAGGCCGGACCGGTCCTGGCCGATATTGCGGCACAGGTGAGCTGATGTCTATGGCGGAGCCCCCCAAAAAGTGCCCGGCTGCCGGTACCAGCTGATCAAAAGACCCGTGCCGAGGGGGGCCTGCGGGTTTCACCCTCTACCGCGTTTGCACAGGCTGTAGGGCATGGCTGCGCTGAACGGTGAAAACTGCGGGCAGGTATGTCCTCAAACAGTTCACCGTTCTTAACGCTCCGCCAAGCCCAACAGCCTGTAGCAAACGCGTCAGAATGGGATTCAACCCACAGCCCCCCCTCGGCACTAGTCGCTGATGGCACAGGACACCCCGGATGAAAACTTGAAATCGAAGATTCCTTGCACATTGAAGGTTCTGAATGGCGAAGAGGAACGTGGTATATCTTGTACAGCGGGAGCCCCTGGTGGTGTCCTGTGAACGGACCGTCAGAGCCGGAGGGGGCCTGGTACAATATGGCGGGATACTTACCGTCAGAGAGTGGATCGCTCTATTTCATTACGCACATGGAACCTGGCCCCCGCAGGGTCTCGGGCCGGGCACAGGACACCACCAGGGGCGGGGCCCGGCAAAGAGTGCTGCACAGAACAATTGATAACGCGGCAAGCTTATGGCAAATATCCAGATATACGATCAATCCTTGACGGAACCCGACAATTCCTTTATATTCATATTATAGAGATGATTTCCACATGATTACGGCTGTTCTTTTCCCTATGCGATCTGCGCACCACCCGGTATCATTGAAACGCTGCTGCCATACAATCTGCCTGATCCGCCGGTCTTTGATGCGTTCACTCCTGCCCCGCCGGGGGCAGATAATTTATCTTTAAACAAAGGAGGCTGGTATGGAAAAACACACCATGTATTATGACACCATCATTACATTGACCACCGCCATTTCCCAGTGCAAAGA
>JAIVHE010000513.1 GCA_020201255.1 Desulfobacteraceae bacterium | reverse complement strand
GAATGGCTCAGGTTTTCCACCTGGTCGATAAATGTCAGGGCGGAATGGGTCAGTTCAATGGGCTGCATGGGTTTCTCCTGTTATCGTTTCGTTGGACAATGTTCAGGGTGTCACTTTCTCGCTACTGTATGACCATATGAATTATTTATACCACATTGTATCAGCAAAATCTATGCTGAATTTTGTGAAAAACAATCTTTTTTTGCAGGAATTTTCAATTTTATGCGAAAAATCTTTCTGCTCTTTTTTTTCGTTCGGTTTCATGGTATCTTCATATTTTTGCACCGCTGGTGCCCATGGCCCCTAAGCCGCCGGCAGAGTTTCATCCACCGGTGCCAGGGTCAGTTTCAAACCAAACGCCTGAAGTACTTTTACGACAGTATCAAATTTGGGAGCACCATTTCCCGACAGGGCTTTATACAGGTTTTGCCGGTTCAGGTCTGTTTTTTGTGCTATTTCGGTCATTCCTTTGGCTTTTGCCACATTGCCGATGGCCACCATCAACAAGTCAGTGTCCCCTTCTTCCAGTGTGGTTTTTAAATATTCACAAATCATTTCCGGGCTGTCCAGGTATTTGCTGGCATCCCATTTGCTGGTTGTTATACCCATGATAGTTCCTCCAAAATGTGCCTGGCTTTTTGAATATCCCTGGCCTGGCTGGATTTATCACCGCCGCAGAGTAGAAAGATAGCTGTATGTCATGGGTATTCTGAAAACATCAGGTATGGCTTTCTCCCGACGAGAATCTGGTAGGCAAATTCGAAAAGATCGCTTTCGCATTGACAATGTACCCCAATTGAGTTACAAATTAGAAAAAATTCAAAAGGATGTAAACCATGAGCAAAACATCTACTATAAGGGCTCGAATTGAACCCGATTTAAAAGGAAAAGCCGAATATATTTTTAAGGAACTTGGGCTAACTACAACACAAGCCATTACCCTGTTTTATAAACAGGTTGAATTGAAAAAAGGGCTTCCATTTGACATAGCAATCCCAAATAAAACCACTCGTAAAACCTTTTCAGATACGGATGCCGGACGTGATATAGTCATTTGTAAAGATACTGACGATATGTTTAATAAATTGGGAATTTGATGCTTACACCTGCGTATACAAAGCAGTTTGAGCGTGACACCAAGCGAATGGAAAAGCGAGGAAAAAAACTTGAGAAACTGAAAATAATCATTCGCTCTATTGTATCGGAAGAAGCGATTGATGCCATTCACAGAGACCACAAGCTGGTTGGTAACTGGAATGGGCGACGTGAATGTCATATCGAATCTGATTGGCTGCTAATATATATGATCGAATCAGATCGAGTTGTTTTCGAGCGGACCGGAACACACTCTGATTTGTTTCAAAAATAAAAAAAATTGCCAACAATCCCCTCATCCTGTGGATGCCGCAATGTGTCAGAGTGCATGATGAAAAAAGACTTAGGTTTCATTGACATAACCTGAAATCAGCAGTATAAATGTAGCATTATGCATCATTATGATGCTGATGGCATCGACAACAGGAGGTTATGATGACCACGGTCTCTTTGAGAATTGACAAGGACCTTGTATTACAAGCGGAGCGTGAGGCCAGAATCCAGAACAGATCAAAGACCAAACAACTTGAGTACTGGGCAAAATTAGGCAAAGCGGTTTCTTCCAAATTAAACATGGCAGATGCGTTTGCCGTATCCCAGGGCATAAAAACGATTACAGTAGAAGCAACCCCATCGGTTCAATCGATTTCCATTGATTCAGATGTTGTTTTTAATGCGCTCGAAAAGGACAGGGCCAAAGGGATTCCTGCCAAAGATGTAACATCCGCCAGAATATATTATGAGGCAAGCGCTGCACATCCCGGGTACCTTGATCGAGTGGATTCCGTCACTGGAGAAAGGCAGGCGGGTTCATTTGAACACGGTGAGTTTACGGCGCTCTAATGGCAAATCCAAGACAACTTTGGGTGTTGGCTGGCGGGAATGGTGCAGGCAAAACTACATTTTACAATCTGTACCTTGCCGAATACGGCATCACGTTTGTGAACGCAGATTTGATAGCCAAAGACCTGAATTCCGTGAATCCTGAAAATGCAAGCTATGATGCGGCAACCCTGGCTTCTGAAATCAGAGAAAACTTGATCTCACAGGGAATATCTTTCTGTTTTGAGACGGTTTTTTCTCATGAATCAAAAATTGATTTTCTTGCCCGGGCAAAAGCCAATGGCTATACGATCATCCTTGTATATATTCATCTGTTTGATGCAAGTTTGAATGAAGCCAGGGTGAAACAGCGCATCTCAGAGGGAGGGCACAGCGTCCCGATAGAAAAGATTCATTCCCGGATACCCAGAAGTATGCAACACATAAAAACAGCTCTTTCTATAGTGGATGAAGCCAGAATCCTGGATAATTCTTCTGCAGGCGATTCATTCAAACAAATCATTGTGATGCGGTCTGGAAATTATGAAGCAACAACAGATCCCTTACCGGACTGGGCAAA
>JAIVHE010000512.1 GCA_020201255.1 Desulfobacteraceae bacterium | reverse complement strand
GGATCTGTGGGCATCGCCAACAACCAGACCGGCATCTACCCCATTTCCAGCCCGGGGGGGTGGCAGATCATCGGCCGAACCCCCCTGAACCTGTTCGCACCCCAAAAAAAAGATCCCTTTCTTTACCAGGCAGGGGATAAAATCAGATTTGTGCCCATATCGGCGTCTGAGTATGACCGGTTGACAGAAAAGGAGACCCATTCATGAACGCATTTGAAGTGCTGGTCCCCGGTGGTTTTACCACGGTTCAGGACAAGGGACGGTTCGGGTTTCAGCATATGGGAGTGCCTGTCTGCGGGGTTCTGGATACCTTTGCCTGCGACGTTGCCAACCTGCTGGTGGGCAACAACAAAGATCGGGCAGTGCTGGAAATCACGGTCATGGGCCCGTCCCTGAAGTTTCTTTCACCCATGGACATTGCCGTCACCGGCGCGAAGATGGATATGACTCTGAACAAAATGCCGGTGGATCAGTGGCGCTCCATCCGTGTGAAGGCCGGTGATGTATTGACCATTTCCCAGGTCCAGGAAGGATGCCGGGCCTGCCTGGCTGTCACAGGCGGCATTCAGGTGTTTCCTGTCATGGGGTCTTGTGCCACCTATGTGGGGGGCGGTTTCGGCGGGTTCAGGGGAAGACCTTTGCAGGCCGGTGATATCCTGGATGCCCATGAAGGAGATCTGCTGATCCGGGAGCGGAGGGTGCCGGAAAACCTGATTCCCCAATACCCTTCCCATGTGGTGCTTCGGGCGGTTCCCGGTCCCCAGGATGATTTTTTTGACCAGGGGCTGACCACCCTGTTCACCACCCGGTATATGGTGACCCCCAACGCAAACCGCATGGGATACCGGCTGCAGGGAGAAAAAATTCCCATCAGACCGGGCATGCCCAAAAGTATTGTGTCAGAACCCTCCATCCCCGGCAGTATCCAGATTCCGGCGGATGAACAGCCCATCATTCTGCTGGTGGAGCAGACCGTGGGAGGGTATGCCAAAATCGCCACCGTGGTCTCCACGGATATTGCAAAGGTGGCTCAGGTCATCCCGGGTTACACGATTTCTTTTGAAAGGATCGATCTGAAAACCGCCCATCAGATCTTTCATGATGAAAAGAACAAACTGGCAAAGATTCTGACGTCCATGTAATACCAATAGAACCGGTCACCCATGTGATTCGGCCTGGGGACAGCGGTTTATCCCATGGCAAAGGCCCACTGGGCAACCAGAAAAATCACCATGCTCACGACAATGGTCAAAAGCAGGTTTTTAAAAATTGCGCCGGTGATACAGGCGGCAATGGCACCGATGAGATACGGATTATCCAGGTTGATATCAAGGGTTTTGCCGTCCGGTATCAGCACAGATGGCACAATGATGGCGGTGAGGACAGCAGGCGGAACATATCCCAGTCCTTTTTCAAGCCATTTGGGAAACTGCATCCGACCGGAAACCGGAAACAGTATATAGCGGATGCCAAAGGTGACCGCAGCCATTCCCGCCACCATATAGATTTCAGATAATTGCAAGCCAATACCGAACATGGTCATTTTTCCTTTTTTCTTTCACAGAACAGGTTTTCACACACCATCCCGGCTGTAACGCCGGCAAGGGCCGCCAGCATCAAACCCAGTTTGTGGGGAAGGTCATGGGCGGCAATGGAAACGATTCCGGCAGTGATCACTGCCGCCCACATGGGTCTGGTAACCAGATAGGGTATGACAATGCCGATGAATGTGGCAGGCATGGCAAAATCAAGTCCCCACCGGGAGATTTCCGGAAAGGTTTTTCCCGCGGTAAGACCGATCAGGGTGCACAGATTCCAGTTGAGGTACATGAACACCATGGAACCCAGGTTGTAGTAGCGCTTGCCCGTGACGCCGTCATGTTTGCCGTACCGGGTGACGGCCACGGCAAAGGTTTCATCGGTCAACCCGAATGCCAGTAGCATTTTCCAGGCATGGGGCAGGTTCTTGTAAAAAGGCACCATGGTCGCGCTGTAGAGCAGGTGGCGCAGGTTGACCACAAAGGTGGTGACAACGATCATGGGCCACGGGGTGCCTGAGGCTGCCAGACCCAGGGCCACAAACTGGGCAGAGCCCGCAAAAACAAACAGGGACATCCCCATTGCGGCACCAAAGGAAAGCCCGGCAGTGTCCGCCAGTGCACCGAAGATAATGCCGAAGGGTACCGCACCCACAATCAGCGGAAAAGTGTCCTTTGCCCCTTCAAAGAAAAGTGACCATCTGGAAGGATTTGTATTATTAAATGGCCGTGCATCACCGGGCCATATGCTGCCACCCGCCGCCCATAGCCTTGTACAGACGCACCAGGTTGGCACTCACCGCGCCTCTGCTTTGGGCCAGCTGGTCTTCAAAGGACAGCAGAGAGCGCTGGGCATCCAGCACATTGCTGAAATCAACCAATCCGGCCTGGTACTGGTCTCTGGCAATGCGGTCGGCGTTTCTGGCAGCTGTCGTTGCCTTTACCAGGGAATCGCGGCGCAGCTGTTCCTTGGCAAAGGCCAGGATCGCATTTTCAATCTCTTCTCGGGCGGTCAGCAATGCAGCCTGGTAATCGATCATGGCCTGTTCCTGGCGGGCGGACTGGGCTGCGATGTTCTGCCGGATCCTGCCGCCGTCAAACAGCCGCCAGGAAACCCGGGGACCGATGCCCCAGAACCGGCTTCCGCTGTTGAAAAAATTCCCGGCTGACAGGGCTTCCAGACCAAAGGTGCCGTTCAGGTAAAACCGCGGGTACAGGTCTGCCATGGCCACCCCCACCAGGGCGGTTTCCCGGGCCAGGACACGTTCGGCCCGGCGGATATCCGGACGTTGCCGCAGGGTTTGGGCTGGAATATCCATGACCACTTCCACAGGAATGCAGGGGATGGCATGTTTTTCAGTCAACACGTCATGCAGGGTGCCGGGCGGTTTTCCCACCAGGACGGCCAGGCGGTTGGCGGCTCTGCCAAGGCCGTCCTGGAGCAGCGGAATCTGGGACCGGGTCTGTTCCAGGATATACTGGGACTGATGTACCGGCAGTTCCCCGATCAATCCGGCACTGAATCGGGACACATTGATGTCATAGGTTTCTTTTTGTACTTCCAGGTTTCCCCGGGCCGCAACCAGCCGTTCCTGGAAGGTGCGCAGCTCCAGATAATTGAGGGCCACTTCCGCCTGTAAGCTTACAAGCACACCGGCCATGGCCTCCTGACGGGTCTCCATTTCTGCCAGGGCAGCCTCCTGGGAACGCTGTACCCCACCGAACAGATCCATTTCCCAGGCAGCATCAAAACCGGCATGGTAAAATCCGGAGGATCTTCCGGTACCGGTTTCTTCACTGGTCTGCTGTCTTTGTATCAAACCGGTGCTGTCCAGGGCCGGATAATCACCTGCCTGGCTGATGCCATACAGGGCCCGTGCTTCCTGAATCCGGAGCATTGCTTTGTGCAGATCCAGGTTACCGGCCGCTGCATTTTCAATCAACCGGGTCAGCAAAGGATCCTGAAAAACCAGCCACCAGT
>JAIVHE010000511.1 GCA_020201255.1 Desulfobacteraceae bacterium | reverse complement strand
AAAAACAGGATGGCCACTCCGGCAATCAGGATCAAAAGCAACAGTTTTTTTACCAGCCTGGAATCAAATGTCATGGTTTCCTCAGTTCATTATGGTTCTGTATCATGATTATGGGTCTATCCGAGGCATCAACCCCCTCCGTCGGTCTTGTGATTTCCAGGACAAAGCCATTGGTTTGCCGGGTAAAATAACCTGTGGGAAAAGGCTTTGTCCAATTCTTAATTTGTATGGATGTGTATGTTTGCTATTGAAAATTTCAATAGCAAATCGATAAAGAAAACAATGATTCTGCATATTAAAAAATTCTATGTGAAGATGAAAAAGAATTTATATTATCAATTTTACAAACAGAAATCGTAAATGTATAAAATGCAGTTTCAACACCAAAACAAGCAAAATAGGAGACGGGATGATGGAAAAAATACAGTTTGGTTTCAATTTGTCAAAATGGCTCTCCGTGGTCTGCTGCATATGCCTGGGGCTGGCTCTGGCTGTTCCAGCGGTCCATGCCGGCAAAGACGGGACGGCATCTGCGCTGTTTGTGGATGCCCGGTACCTGATGGACCATCATGACCAGGTCGTGGTGGTGGATGCCCGTTCTGAAAAGGCATACAACAAAGGACACATTCCAGGGGCGGTGTCTGCGCCATGGCAGCCTTTTACATACATGGCCGGCAAACCCGGAGACCCCGGGTGGGGAGCCCTGCTGCCCCAAAAGGAGCTGGCTGTCAAAATCGGCGCTCTGGGTATAGATGGCGGCAAGCCCTTGGTGGTATATGCAGATCCTCCCGGCTGGGGAGAGGAGGGCCGGTTTGTATGGATGGCCATGATGGCCGGCATCGACAATGTCCGGATACTGGACGGCGGAATTGCGGCATGGAAAAAGGCCGGAGGTCAGACAACCCGGGAGCCGGCATCGCCCCCTTCCCTGGAAATGGTGATCAACCAGTGGGATGACAGCCTCGATGCCACCACCGACTGGATCCGGGCAAACCAGAACCAGATCAAAATTGTGGACTCCAGATCGCCGTCAGAGTTCAACGGGGCGACAAAGTACGGGGAATCCCGGGGCGGACACCTGCCCGGGGCCATTCTGATTTCATTTGATACTCTGTTTGAAAAAAAGGGTATCTTGAAAAGCCATGAAGAACTCACCCGCCTGTTTGAATCTGCCGGGTTGCGGCCCGAGGACCCCATTGTCACCTACTGTATTGCCGCAGGATTCTGTTTCAAACTGCAGTACCGGGTGGTCAATGCCGTATTGGTGAAACAGGGTGTGCTGAATCCGTTCAGACAACGGTTGTGTTTCACTGACCGGCTGGTCCGCTACAACGATGTGGCAGGAAAAGGAAACACCGGAGGATCCCAGGGGCCATGCATGCATGTAATGGACATTTTTTATCTCTTCCATCTCTAAAAGATGGGAACGGACATCGTTTAGATCGATATTGTCGGGGGTGGCATTCATTAAAATGGCGGTCGAGGATTTGAGAATGGTCCAGCAGTTTTTCAAAATAAACACGGCAATGAAAATCGACAACAGCGGATCCAGCCAGTACCAGGGTTTAAAGATCATCACAAGCCCGGAAATCAGCACTGCCACGGATGTCAGAAAATCCCCCAGCATATGCAGGAACGCCCCTTTTATATTCAGGTTGTGTTTGGCTTCCTGATGCAGCAGCCAGGCGGAAAAACCGTTGCCGATGATCCCCACCAGGGCCGCCCATATAACGATGTGGCCCGATACGATTTCAGGAGAGAGAAACCGTTGCAGCGCACCGTATAAAATGAAAATACAGGCACCTGCCAGTATGGTCACATTCAACAGGGCAGCCATTATTTCGGCCCGGCGATACCCGAAGGTCTGCCGGGCGGTGGCCCCTTTTTTGCCGATACGGAAAGCGATATATGAGATCTGAACAATCGGAATGATCAGATTCAACACAAGGGTGATCAGCAGCCGTGTGCCACTGGTTTCCTGCACGTCTATGGCGTGGTGATGGCCGGAACACTCGCCGGTGTGGCCGGTTTGATGAGCGGTGGCTTCTGTGTGAGAACTCATGGTATCAATCTTCCTTATGGTGACTATGTTGTATTTCAGTTTTCGTCTCAGGACCTTCCTGATGTGTGGGAACAATCCGGTACAGGTCAATCGGTCTGCACATGTTTTTCATGCGGTATTGCCCCATGGATTCCACCTGCAAAGGCATTCGGGGTTTCACACGTTCCAGTACTTCGCGGGAAATACAGATTCCGCCGGGATCCGCCATCGATTCCAGCCGGGCCGCAATGTTGACGCCGGTGCCGTAGATTCTTTTTCCAGCGGCAATCACGTCACCGTAATTAATGCCGATTCGGAACCGCATCTGTTTGTCCTCGGGCTGATTGGTATTCTCATCGTGCAGTTTTTGCTGCACAGCCAGGGCACAGGTCACCGCATCCGCGGCACAGTGGAATTCAGCCATAAGGTTATCCCCGACATCATCCACCACCCGGCCCTGATGGGCCTCAACCAGATCTGTCATAATGGTCCGGTATGTGGTCAGGGTGATCACTGTGGTGATCTCATCCTGGCACATGAGCCGGCTGTACCCGGCTGCGTCCGCGCTGAAAACCGTTGTCCATTTTTTCTTGATGTCATTTTTGGTCATTATTTTTTTTCCACACTGTATGCAAACATGGGTATATAGATCAGGGTCAGCACCGTCCCCACCAGAAGCCCGCCCACTGCAACGTCGGCCAGAGGAGAGAGCCGTTCCAGCCCCACCGCCCATTCAAAGGCGATGGGGATCATGCCGGCGATGGTGCCGAAAGCGGTCATGAACACCGGTCGAAAACGGGTCTTCACGCTTTCCATGGCCGCGTCAAAAGGAGAGACATCCTTTTTTCGAAATTCCTGATAAAAATCGATGAGCAGAATCGAGTTTTTGATGATGATGCCAAAAAGCAACAGAATGCCCATCATACTGGGCATGCAGCTTGGCTTGTCAAATACCAGCATGGCCCAGGATGCCCCGATCATGGCCAGGGGCAGTACCAGCATCATAATGACAGCCAGGCGCAGGGATCGATAGATCGCCACCAGTGACATGAACAGCAGTACAATGCCGATGCCGATGGATTTGAGCATCCGCCCCGAAGAGTCCTTCATCTGTTTGATGTCGCCTTCCTGGCGGACCTCGACCCCTTTGAACACGTTCTGGCCCAGGGCGGCGTTGGCTTCGGCGGTCAATCTGGAAATCGTGCGCCGGTCACGGTAACCGGATACGTCCAGGGAATAAAGCATCTGGTTCCGTTCGATCTTGTTGGCGGTAAGACGATAATCGATGTGGGCCAGGGTCTCCAGCGGGACCGGTCCTTTGGGGGTCTGGATGGGAATCAGGCGCAGCTGATCCGGATTGCCGTCAAAAGGCCGATTGAAATACAGCCGTACAAACTGGTTCTGCATGGATACCAGATTGGCACTGACTGCCACCGGAATGCCGGACAAGGGAAGCTGGGCTGCGATTTGAATCGGGGTCAGGCCGTATGCCAGGGCACGATTGGTGTCAATGTTCAGGCGGGCTTCCGTAAAGTCGTTGTCCCAACTGGTGCTGATGGAGGTTATTCCCTTGACCTTGCCGAGGGCATCGGCCGCCTGCTGTGCAGCCGGCGGCAGCAGGTGGTAATCTTCGGCCAGCAACCGCACGTTGACAGGGGCTTTGATGCTTGACATGGGGGTGGCCCCGAAATCAAAGACATCCACGGATTTGACATTGCGCAGCCGGGACAGGCGGGAGCGGATTTCGCCTTCGATCTGCCAGATATCCTTATCCCGCTGAAACCGGTCAACACAGTTGATGGTCATGGTTGCCTCGGCAGGTAATGCCCCTGATCCCAGAGAGAGGACACCGGGCTCGGAACCAAAACTCACCGAACTCATCAGTACTTCCGGCTGGTCATGCAGCCACTTCAGAAAAGGTGCCATGCGGCTTTGGGCAACATCCACGGTTTCATTGGCGGAAAATTTGACGCGGGCCTTGATAATACCGGTATCCATGGGCGGCATCAGGTCCTGGCCGATGACCGGCATGATGTTCTTGACGCTGACGACCAGCAACACCACTACCCCTGCGGTCAACAGGAGCTTTCGCCATCCGGATCGGCCGCCGGCGGAAAACCGCAGAATCCCCAGGTAGGGTGTAACCAGGCGCCCGAAGCTTTTCTGGTAAATTTTTTCAAGGACCTGTTCGAATCTTGTTTTGGTAACGCCTTTGCGATACAGGAAAAAAGAAATGGCAGGGATGAAGGTGATCGACATAAAATAGGAGACCGCCAGGGCGATGATCAGGGTGGAAACCAGGGGCCGGTAAATCTGCTGGGGAAAATCACCGGCAAACATCAGGGGAAAAAGGATCACGCCCGTGGCAAACGTGCCG
>JAIVHE010000510.1 GCA_020201255.1 Desulfobacteraceae bacterium | reverse complement strand
AAAAAGGGCTGAAGAAACCGGCCGAATCAGTGCTCTACTCTACCCGGATTTGTTAAAAAAAAAATAAAACTGGAGAAAATAGGTGCCAGACTTCCAACGTGCGATTTTAACCCATGGGGGAGCAGGTTCGAATCCCAAGGACTTTGATGGAACAGATTCTGCCGCCAGCAGGGGAATGGATCTGATGGCAAATGGAGGAACCGCTTTGGTTGCTGTTGTTGAGGCTGTGAAGGTTTTAGAAGATGACCCCCGATTTAATGCCGGTTCAGGTTCAAAGTTGAGAATTGATGGCCGTACCATGCAGCTTGATGCATCCTGTATGACGAGCAGCAATGAATTCGGAGCGGTTGCCTGTGTGGAAAATATTAAAAACCCAATTGAGATAGCCCATGGGGTGTTACGTTATTCTCCGCATATTCTACTGGTGGGAGACGGAGCCAGAATCTTTGCCAAAGAACATTTTATTCCGGTTGCAGATGTAAATGGTTCCGACCTAATAGAAACGTCCGAAACATCATGTGATACCGTGGGAGCGGTTGCTTTTGATGGGACAACTTTTGCCGCGGCTTTGAGTTCAGGAGGACTTGAAAAATCAGCAATAGGGCGGGTGGGGGATGTGCCGTTGCCAGGATGCGGTCTGTTCTGTGGTGCATCAGGCGCTGTCGCCTGCACCGGGGACGGTGAATTTATTGCACTTAGACTTCTTGCAAAAGAGGTTTACACCTGGTTGGAAAACAGCATGAGTCCAGGTGACGCCGCACATAAGGCCATCACTTCGTTTGACCTGTGTGTCGATATCGGACTCATCATTTTAACCCGGAATGGATTTGCATCAAATGCCCGCAATGGCATGCCATGGTCGCATATGACGGAGAATAAATACCAATGACATTAAATTCTTTATTTCTGGGTCGCCTGATTGCAATTGGTGGTAATGAAGACAAGGCCAATGAATTGATTGTCCTTAAACGGGTTGTTCAGGAAATCGGGAAAACGAAATTCAGGGTCGGTGTCATCACCACTGCAAGTGAAGATCCGGAACAACGTGGTAAAGACTATCAAGACGTATTTACGACACTGGGTGCTTCCAAGATAGACATATTTAATATCAAAGAAAGGGTTCAGGCCAATAACAGAAAATCAGCCAAAGCCATTGCAGATCTTGATTTGATTTTTTTTACAGGTGGTGACCAATTGCGACTGACAACAATTATGGGAGGAACAAGGATGTTCGACGCAATTCAGGAACACCTTGTTAATGGAGCGCTTATCGCAGGCACCAGTGCCGGGGCCACCGTGTTCTCCGATACCATGATTTATGAGGGAAAGAGTGAAGATGGACTATTCAAGGGCAGTGTCCTTTCAACATCCGGCTTCGGTTTTGTGAATAAAATTATTTTTGACACGCATTTCATGGCAAGGGGACGGATTGGGCGGCTGATTCAGATTGTTACCTCTAATCCAACATGTATCGGCGTTGGTATTGGTGAAGACTGCGGCGTTATTCTCAAGGGAGACGGCGTTGCCGAAGTCGTTGGTACAGGACAGGTGGTTATTGTTGACGGATGCGGGATCGGAATTTCCAACATAATGGATATCAAGCCGGGGGAGCCCATTGCCGTAGAGAATGTTCGAATTCATTCGTTGGTGGATGGATATGGATATGATTTTAAAAAAAGACAGTTCCTTGCGCCATCGTCGGAATTAATGAAGGGTTGACAGATAGTATTCAAAAATCTATACTATCCTAAATGAAAATAAAAAAGCTCACACCAAAACAAGCAGCGGAGTATTTTTCCGTTCATGTTCATACGTTAAGACAATGGGATAAATCCGGCAAAATCAAAACTGAAAGAACTCCCGGTGGAGACAGGCGTTATATTATCGAAATCAAAGATGAATTTGATATTTGTTACTGTCGTGTTTCATCGTACAAACAAAAAGATGATCTTGAAAGACAAGTCAAATTCATGCAGGAGAAGTTTCCAAATGCTGAAACCATTACAGACATCGGAAGTGGACTCAATTTCAAAAGAAAAGGTCTTAAAACCATTTTGGAACGATCTATCCGGGGAGATAGCATCAACCTTTACGTTGCCCATAAGGACAGATTGTGCCGTTTCGGATTTGACCTTATTGAATGGATTATCAAACGATCATCTGGAAAAATCGTGGTTCTCGACCAGACTGTTTTGTCACCCGAAGTCGAACTTACACGAGATTTACTCCACATCTTGCATGTCTTTTCCTGTCGAATGCACGGACTTCGAAACTATCGCAAGCAGGTTAGTCAGGCTCTCTCCGAGGACGGATCAAAAAAAAATATTCAAAAATTGGACTGACATTTCCAGATGGGTATTTAACTGGACTATTGATTTTATCAGGTCATGTGTCGGGTTTGCTCCCCATTGGATGGAAATTAAAACCTGAATTCAGAAGTAGAAAAAATCCAGAGCAGTCTTGTTTCATTCCAAAGACGGCTCTGGGAAGCAATGGGATCTATCCAAGGATATCGGGAAAAGGATTAAAGTTTCATGAATCCTTACCTGAATTCCCCATGGATAGCAGATTAATTTGGAGATATGAAAAATGGTGGATATCTGTGCCGTTTAAACAAACAATTCCCCGTAGCGAGAACCAAGCCAGTGGGATTGTTGCCATAGACCCCGGTGTCAGAACGTTTGCCTCTTTTTATTCTCCAAATATTTCCGGCAAAATAGGCGAAGGTGATTTTGCCAGGATTTTCAGGTTGTTGTTGCACTTGGATAAACTCTATTCTAAAAGAGTCAAAGCCAACAAACGCCAAAAAAAATCATTAACAAAAGCTATTCGTCGCTTATCTGCCAAAATTAATAACTTGATAGACGAACTACACTGGAAAACTGCAAGATTCTTATGTGAAAATTTTTCCGTTATTTTAATGCCAACCTACGAAACAAAACAGATGGTTAAAAAAAATGGCAGAAAAATTAAAACCAAGACCGTGCGATCCATGTTAAGCTTTAGAAATTTTGAATTCAAGCAACGTTTAAAATGGATAGCAAAAAAACTTGGAAAAACAGTGCTCGATGTTTCAGAGGCTTACACAAGTAAGACACATCCACAAACAGGAGAAATAAAAAATATCGGCGCTGCAAGATGGATAAAATTGCAGGACGGGTCTATGGCCGACAGAGATTTAGTAGGAGCGCATAATATTTTAGTTAAATATTTAACTGAATATTATGCTTTGGGAGAAACCCCCGCTATTTAGAAAATAGCGTAAGCTATATATTTGTATAGCAAAAAATGCATCGGTTAATATGATTGAGATTAAAGAATTAAGAGCATTACGCGGCCCCAATAGACATACGCGGCATACCGCCATTTTTATGGTTCTGGATATTAAAGCTTATGAAAATCTGCCTTCAGATAAAATAGAGGGTTTTTCAGACCGCTTATTGACATTCATTCCAACGCTTCAAGAACACGGCTGCTCCATTGGAAACCCCGGCGGTTTTGTTCAGCGGCTTGAAAGAGGCACCTGGGCAGGCCACATTATTGAACAT
>JAIVHE010000509.1:2546-5235 GCA_020201255.1 Desulfobacteraceae bacterium | reverse complement strand
ACTCTCCGGATTCTCCAGCACAGGATCAGCTCCAGGAAGCCGCAGGAGAAGAACGCTTGTCCCCGGAGGTCTTTTTCAAGGCCCGCTCCATCCACACGTTTGCCCGGGGGCCGGAACCGGGAACCTTTCTCCACGATATCCTGGAGTGGGCCGCACACACGGGATTCGACCGGGTCGTTCAGGACCCTTTTGCTACCCGGGACAAGATTGAATCCCTTTGCAGCCGAAGGGGGTGGGATGCCTGGTCCAATGTTCTTTTTGACTGGCTGTTGAAACTGCTGCAAACCCCGCTGCATCTGCCAAAAACCACCCTTACCCTGTCCGGTCTGGGCGCGGATGGATGCCGGGCGGAAATGGAATTTCTCTTTGCAGCCCACCAGGTGGACATTCGTGATCTGGACCGGCTGGTGACGGATGCCATGCTGCCCGGCATTGTCCGGCCGGTGCTGCGCCAGGACCGGGTAAACGGCATGCTCAAAGGGTTCATCGATCTGGTGTTCTGCCATGAGAGCCGGTATTTTGTCCTGGATTACAAGTCCAATTACTTAGGCGAAGATGCCACCGCCTACGACCCGGATGCCATGGCCCATGCCATGGCAGGGCACCGGTATGATCTACAATCTGTGCTGTATATCCTGGCCCTTCACCGGCTGCTCAAGGCCCGGGTGCCCCAGTATGACTACGACCGGGATGTGGGCGGTGCCGTATATCTGTTTGTAAGAGGGGTGAAAGCATCCGGCACCGGCGTGTATGCAGACATTCCCCCGAAAGCCCTGATCGAGAAACTGGATCGATTATTCAAGGAAAAACAATCCCATGATGCCCATAGCTGATCTGCTGGACCTGATTCATACCTGGACGGCCCGGGGGTGGCTCCGGGCCATTGACCGGGCATTTGTAATGTTTTTGCAGCGCAAGGACCCGTCAGCCGATTCCCTGGTGCTGCTCGGGGCGGCCCTGGCCAGCCACCAGCTGGGACGGGGCCATATCTGCCTGGATATTGACAAAGCCCTGGCCGATCCCGACGGCACCCTTTCCCTTCCCCCGGAAGGAGAGAGAGGAGAGGACATGCCTGCCAAACCCTCCCGGATTCTCTGTGACCTGACAACGGCGGTCTGGATGGATCACTTGGCCGGATCGGCCCTGGTGGGAAAAGACATGGAAGCCACTCCCCTGGTGCTGCAAGGGGGGCGCCTCTATCTGCGGCGGTACTGGCAGTATACCCGGCAGGTGGCCCGGGAAATCCTCGATAGAACCCAACAGACACTCCCTGTGCCCGAAGATCTGGAAAACCGCCTGGATGCGTTGTTTGCTGATTTGAGAAGCCCTGAAGAAAAGAACAAACAACCATCCACTGGCAGAGCGTGGCAGCGGCGGTGGCGGCCGGTTCCCGGTTCAGCGTGATCTCCGGAGGGCCCGGCACCGGCAAGACCACCACCGTGGTCCAGGTGCTGGGGCTGCTCCAGGGGATCGCCCTGGCGCAGGGCAGGGCGCTGCGGATCCGGCTGGCCGCCCCCACGGGCAAGGCTGCGGCCCGGCTCACGGAATCCCTGTCCAGGGCCATGGACCTTGTGCCGGGATACCTCAAGCCCCATATGCCCGCCGAGGTCACCACCCTTCACCGGCTGCTGGGCACCCGTCATGATTCCCGGCAGTTTATTCATAACCGGAACAACCGGCTTCATGTGGATCTTCTGGTGGTGGACGAGGTATCCATGATCGACCTTGAAATGATGGATGCCCTGCTGGGGGCCCTGCCGCCCCATGCCCGGCTGATTCTTCTGGGTGACAAGGATCAGCTGGCCTCTGTGGAAGCAGGATCCGTGCTCGGAGATATCTGCACCCATGCAGCCACTCCCTGCTATCAGCCGGAAACCGTGGAGTTCATCAAAAAAACCACCGGATACGATCTGTCCGCATTTTCAGGTCCTGGAACCGGCCTGGACCAGCGGATCGTGGTGTTGCGAAAAAGCCACCGGTTCCATGAAAACAGCGGTATCGGGGATCTGGCCCGGGCAGTGAACCAGGGCGACGACAAACAGGTCCTACGGACATGGGAAAAGGGGTATGCCGATATTTCGCATCTTGTGATCCATTCGTTTGAAGATGCCCGATTCCGCAGCCTGGTATTGGACGGCAATCCAAAAGCCTTTCCTCATGCTGCTGAAGAACCGGCCGGGTACCGGGCGTATCTTGAGATCATGGCCAAAGGATCCGGGGCCTGGCCGTCGGAAGACGACTGGTTCCGGGCAGTCCTGGAGCGTTTCAACCGGTTTCAGCTGCTGAGCCCGGTTCGCAAAGGAGACTGGGGCGTGGAAGGGCTGAACCAGATTGCGGCCCAAATTCTCTACCATGCCGGGCTGATCCGGGCCACCCGGGGATGGTATCCGGGCCGGCCCGTGATGGTCACCCGGAACGACTATAGCCTGGGGCTTATGAACGGGGACATCGGCATCGTCCTGGAAGTGGACAATGCCGGCCGGAAGGACCATGAAAGCGCATCCGCCGGTGGAATGCCCGGGACCAAACCGGTCGGCAACGCTGATGCACTGTTGAAAAGAAAAGATCTGCCTGAAAAGGCACTGCGGGTGGTCTTTCCCATGGCCGAAGGCGCCTTGAAACAGGTGCTCCCCTCCCGGCTTGTGGCCGTGGAAACCGTGTATGCCATGACCGTTCACAAATCCCAGGG
>JAIVHE010000509.1:0-2516 GCA_020201255.1 Desulfobacteraceae bacterium | reverse complement strand
TTGGCAAAAACCATGAACGATGAAAGTAAAACCCATGGATCCTGAAAAAATTATGGAAAGTCTAACAAAGGAACTGGGCCTGGCATTCAAAGGGATGGCCAAGGCCAAAAATATTGAGCAAAAAGAAGCATACAGCAGAGTGATAAAAAATTTGTGCGAATCTTTGGGGGTGTTTTTGGATTTTGCAAGCACCATGCCCTTTGAAGATATGTATGATGAAGATGAAGATGATTATGAATAACCGCTGATGACGGTGCTTCATTTTACCCATGCTCAGGCTGTCAATGCAGTTGGGTATAAGGTCAAATTGGAGTTTAAAGCTATCTCTCCATCTTGAATCAGGACACGAACAGATCCACAAGCTGCGGGGGATTGCCGTCTTTCATTTCCACCAGCCCCCGGTTGGACAGCCGGAGTTCTCCAAGCACCACAAGGCCGATCAGGCTCATGGTCATTTCAAAGGCAGGATGGGGGCAGCCGATTTGCTGCATGGCAGCTTCAATATCACGCACTTTTTCAGCTGCAGTTTCCATGGATGCAAACCCCATCAGACCGCCCAAAGGCAGTGCCAGATGGGCCAGGACCCGGCCGCTGTCCACCACGGCAATGCCCCCCTTTGAATCGATCAGGGTGTTGGCGGCAAGGGACATGGCCCCATCATTTGTCCCCACCACCAGCAGGTTGTGGCAGTCATGGGACACGGTGGAGGCATAGGCAGATCCGGTTTTGAACCCCGTGCCAGACACCAGGCCCAGGGACCGGGTGTTGTCCGCACCGTTCCCGGGTTTGTGCCGAAAAAACATGGCAGCCTTTGCAATATCCTTTTGGGGGTCTGCCTGGATTTCTCCTTTGGTTACCGGCATGGTTTCCGTCCGGGACAAGGTGTTCACACTGCCGGGGATCAGCTGGATCACCAGGGCGGTCACCTTAGGATTGGCGCTGCAGGCAATCTTGAAATCTGGTTCCGACAGCGGGTCAAGGTGGACGGTGTTGACTGCCCAGTCCGGATACCGGCACCCCGGGATATCCACGGCCATATGGCCGTGTTCCGCCACCAGGATGCCGTCCGTGTATACCTGTTCGATCTCGAATCCGGACAGGGAGCCCACCACCAGGATGTCTGCGGCCCGTCCCGGGGTGAGGGACCCGATCCACCGTCCCTGTTCCAGCATCTGGGCCGGATTGATGGTGGCCATCTGCAGGGCGGTGACAGGATCCAGTCCCAGGCGGACCGCCTCCCGGACCACCCGGACCAGATGGCCTTCCCTGCTGATGGTGGCCGGGGTCACATCATCGGTGACCAGGGTGAAAAACCGGGTGTCGATACCCGGATTTTTGGTGATGGCCGGCATCAGGTTGGGCAGGTCCAGCCAGGCACTGCCGTAGCGCATCTGGACATACATCCCCAGTTCGGCCCGGGCCAGGGCTCCTTCGGCTGTGGTGGTCTCATGGTCCGAGGTCATGCCTGAAGCCACATAGGCGTTCAGCCCGGACGCATCATCGCCGCCAAAATGGCCGGTCAAGACTTTTCCGGCCCGCAGCCCATGGCCGGTGATCTCATGGACGGTCGCATCGCCGTATATCACGCCGGGAAAATTCATCTGCTCACCCTGAAGAAAGGCAAGGCCCCGGTCATAGGCAGCTGCCACCTCATTCGGACCGATGACGGCGCCGGCATCCTCCATCTCCGGCAGGGAGGGGACGCACACCGGCATGGCGGTCAAGACCTTGAGGGGCAGGCCTTCAGCGCTTTCCTTGAACAGCTGAAGCGCGGCCATGCCAACAACATTGGTGATTTCATGGATATCCGGGCAAATGGTGGTGGTACCGTGGGGCAGCACCCCTTGGGCAAAGGCGGGCAGGTCCACCATGGAACTTTCCACATGCATGTGGGAATCGATCAGGCCGGGGCACAGGTATTTTCCCGTAACATCCTTGATCTTTGTATCTGTATCGGTCCGGATATGTCTGCAGCTGCCGACACAGGCGATAATTCCCTTGTACACGGCAAGGTCACAGCCGGGTCTTATCCGGCCGGTGCACACATCCACCAGGTTTGCGTTTTTCAGTATCAGGTCAGCCGGCAGGGTGCCCATGGCAACTGCGGCAAGCTCCCGGGTGATCAAGTGGCGGTTGGAAAAAGGCATATTCATTTTTTACTCCAGGGCTGCAGAAAGTCCGTCAATGAGCTGATGGATCTCATCAGCGGTGGTGTAATGGAGGAATGACAGCCGCAGCACCCCGGTTTCGATGGGGAGGTGCATGCCCATAAGCGGGCGGACCCCGTAAAAATGGCCCTGTCCGGCCATGATTTTTTTTGCGGTGAGCGCTGCAAAGACCGCATCCATGGGTTTGTCTTTGGGAAGGATGGATACGGTGGGGGCCCGCAGCGTCGGATCTGCCGGGCCGATGATCCGGATATCGCTGCGCTGTTTGAGCCAGTCCAGAAACGTGGTCAGCAGGGCGGTTTCATGATCCAGGAACAGCTGTTTGAGCTGTCTGCCTTTTTCTGCCTG
>JAIVHE010000508.1 GCA_020201255.1 Desulfobacteraceae bacterium | reverse complement strand
GATAAAAAAAACGAAATAGCAATCGATTACAGCCCTCTGAAACCAGATGAGATCAACAATATTGAAATAGATGCAAGTATCAGCAATGGGGCTGTTTTGGAGTCACGGATTGAATCCAATCCCAATATTGACGGTGCAAGGGTATTTATCACATTTGATCTTAAAAATTTTGATGTTGCTGAATTGCGTGTACAGCTCAGGCAGAATGATAAACCGATCGGCATGACCTGGCTTTACCGGCTTATTTCCGAGGATTGGCCTTTATGAGCCACACAAATAATTCTTTGTCAGGGCAAATTACCAACAGGTACCATGACAACCGCGCCTTGCCTGATGAATCTCCCCTTTTCATGCCTCGTCATGGGGTTTCTGAAAAAAGTTTCAGGATCAACCATGGTCAACAACCTTTTTTCCAGATGGTTTCCACGCTCTTTTCCCGACTCTTTGTGCTTGCTGTCACGGTGATCTTGTCTGTTTATGGTATCACGGAAATGGTTGGGGTGATCACCACCAATACCGTCACAGGTTTACAGTGGGTCTTTTTGGTTCTGTTCAGCATCAATTTTATCTGGATTGTTTTTGCTTTTTCACAGGCATTATTGGGCTTTCTGATCCTTCTTACGCCGCGTTTACTGAAACAGCGTGAAATAGATGCGCCCTTTAAAACGGCTATCCTGCTGCCGATTTATAATGAAGATCCCGTTCGTATCAGGGCCACGATAGAGGCGATGCATTCTGATCTAATGGCGAAAGCGCCGGGTAAATATGCTTTCTTTATTCTCAGCGACACCAACCGGGCCGATGCATGGATTGCTGAGGAACATACCTTCATGGATGTGGTAAATAAAGACGAACAGGGTTGTCCTGTTTATTACCGTCGTCGTCACCAAAACAGTGAACGTAAAGCAGGCAACATCGGCGACTGGGTGCAACGTTGGGGCGGGGATTATGGGGCCATGATTGTGCTTGATGCCGACAGCATAATGAGTGCGGAATCCATGGTGAAATTATCCCGCCGTCTTGCGGCAGCGCCCGGTGTGGGCCTGATTCAAACCCTGCCGACTATTGTTTTTGCCAATACACTTTACGGCAGGTTGCAACAGTTTGCCAATCACTGCTTTGGCCCTGTTTATGCAAAGGGTTTGTCTTCCTGGCATGGTTTGTCATCAAATTTCTGGGGCCACAATGCAATCATCCGCACACAAGCGTTTGCACAATCTTGTCACCTTCCGATTCTATCAGGGAAACCGCCTTTTGGCGGCCATGTTTTAAGTCATGACTTTATTGAAGCTGCCCTGCTTCGTCGTGCCGGTTGGGGCGTACGTTTTGATACCGATATTCCGGCTTCTTTTGAAGAAGCACCACCATCGCTCATTGATGTGCTTGTTCGCGATCGCAGATGGTGCCAGGGCAATTTGCAACATACGAACTTTATATTTGCAAAAGGTTTTGTGGTGCCGACCAGGCTGCATCTTTTTTCCGGGGTAATGTCCTACCTGAGCGCCGTTTTCTGGTTATCGTTGATTATTGTGGGACTTGCCATTGCCATTCAGGCGACGTTTGTACGTCCGGAGTATTTTGCCAATCCATCCTTGTTTCCCACCTGGCCGGTATTTGATTCAGAACGGGCCTTGCGTTTATTTGTCGTCTCAATGGCAATTGTACTTGCGCCCAAAGCGTTTGGCTGGTTTGCCGCCATGATTCATATTCCCCGGTGTTTACGATTTGGCGGACCGATCCTGTTAACGCTCAGCACCTTGTTGGAAATGGTGATGTCAGGTTTATATGCCCCGATTCTGATGGTATCCCAGGTTGGCGTAGTTTTTTCCATATTCAGAGGTAAAGATAGCGGCTGGCTGCCGCAATCAAGGGTTGATGGTGCATTTGGCTGGAAATCAGTCATGCGCCACCATACCGGTCACACACTCTTTGGAGCCGCTCTTGCTGTCATCTCACTGCTGCTCAGCAAAGAACTCTTTTACTGGTTATTACCGATTTCGGCCGGGTTGATCTTATCGATTCCCCTGTCATGGCTGAGCGGGGGGACTAGCCGGACCAAATTGATTAAAATGATCGGATTGCTGCGTGCACCTGAAGAAAAAAAACCTGTTCAAATTCTGGTTGCATTAAAGAGAAAGCTGGCAGAAATGCCACAACCACAAAAAAAAATGGACTTCTTAAACCGGCTTGTTAGTCATCCACAATTATGTAACTGGCATATATCTCAGCTGCCTGATACGGAAGGCGAGAAACTGAACTTTGATCCACCCAGAATAATTGCCGAATGGAAATTGCATCACGCTGACAGCCTGCAGCAGCTGGAAACCTGGTTGGAACCGGCTGAAGCCCTGGCGTTGTTAGGTCACCCCGATTGTCTGTATAAGCTGCAAAGCATCGGAAAACAATCCCATCCAATGGTGCCGGAATAGCGCTGATTGCTTTCGGTCTGGCCCTGATCACCCATGACGGACTGCCGGCAGTAATGGCGCTGGCCATCACACTCGGTACGTTCACGCTC
>JAIVHE010000507.1 GCA_020201255.1 Desulfobacteraceae bacterium | reverse complement strand
TGGCCGGACAGGTCCGGAGGCTTTTCATGGAGCTGTTGTCCCGCATCAACAAATATGTGAACATGGCGTTGACCCTCACCGGCGGGGTGTTTCTGGTGGGCATGATCCTGCTGACCTGTGCCAACATCTTTATCCGCCAGTTTTTTGTGCCCATCCCCGGCACCTTTGAGCTGATGGGATACGCAGGGGCCGTGGTCACGGCATTTGCCCTGGGCTATACCCAGTTCACCAACGGCCACATCAGCGTGGATGTGCTGGTGAACGCCTATCCAAAACCGATCAAACGCCTGGTGTCTGTAATCAGTCACGGGGTGTGCTGTGTATTTTTCGGACTGGCCGCCTGGCATGTGATGCAAAAGGCCCTGGTATTGATGCGGGTGGGGGAGTTGTCCGAGACCCTGCGCATCATTTACTATCCGTTTACCCTGGCCGTGGCTTTTGGATGTCTGATTCTGACCCTGGCCCTGTTCACTGATTTTCTCAAAGCCCTGTTTCCGCCTAAGGAGAGATCATGAGTATTACCCTGGTGGGCGTCATCGGTATTGTGGCACTGCTGTTCATCCTGTTCGTGTTCGGGATTCCCGTGGGATTTGCCATGGGCCTGGTGGGGTTTGCGGGGTTTTCATACGTGATCAACCTGACTGCCGGGTTCAACATGCTGGGGGCGGTGATCTGGGACACGTTTTCCAGTTACGGCCTTACCGTGATTCCACTGTTCATCTTCATGGGACAGATCGCGTTTTACTCCGGGGTCAATGAAAAACTGTACAAGGCCGCCTACACCTGGGTGGGGCATGTAAGGGGCGGAATTGCCATGGCCACGGTCATGGCCTGTGCCGCGTTTTCCGCCATCTGCGGGTCCAACGCCGCCACTGCCGCCACCATGACCACCGTGGCCCTGCCCCAGATGACCAAATACAAGTATGAACCCATGCTCTCCACCGGTTCTATTGCCTGCGGCTCCACTTTAGGGGTGGTGATCCCGCCCTCTGTGGTGCTGATCATCATCGGGCTGTCCACGGAACAGTCCATTGCCCAGCTGTTTTACGGGGGGCTGGGGGCCGGTATTCTGCTGGCCCTGTTGCTGACCCTGACCGTGTGGGTGGTCTGCCATATCTATCCTTCCTGGGGGCCCACGGGCGAGGCCACCAGTCTAAAGGAAAAGATCCGGTCATTGTCCGGGGCCGTGGAGATGCTGGTGCTGTTCATGGTGGTGATGCTGGGGCTGTATTTCGGGTTGTTCACCCCCACGGAAGTTCACACCAACCGAAGCCGGCGCCATCGGCGCGTTTTTTGCCGTGGTCATCGGCCTGGTCCAAAAAAGCCTGTCATGGGAGGATTTTTACAATGCGGTGTTCGATACCTTGAAAATTTCGTGTATGGTCATTGTGATCATCACCGGGGCCATGATTTTCGGAAAGTTTCTTGCCATTACCCGGATTCCCTTCAATATTGCCGACTGGGTGGTGGCGCTGCCGTTTTCCAAAACCACGATCATGGCCATTATTTTTTTGATTTATATTATCGGCGGTGCGCTGATGGATGCCCTGGCCCTGTTGCTCATCACCATCCCTATCTTTTTTCCGGTGGCCATGGAGCTGGGGTATGACCCCATCTGGTTCGGGGTGACCATCACCATCGTCACCACCCTGGGGGCGGTGCCCCCGCCGGTGGGGGCCACCACCTATGTGGTGGGGGGTATGGCAAAGGATGTGCCACTGGAACGGGTATTTCAGGGGGTGGCCTATTTTCTGCCGGCCTATATCCTCTGTGTGATTTTGATGATGCTGTTCCCCCAGATTGTATTATACCTGCCAGGTCTGTTAAAATGATCCAATGTCTCGGCATGCTAAAAGCTAACGGCTAGCAAAGGAGAAAGACACGTGCGGTTACCACAATTTACCTACCAGAGCCCCGACACCCTGGAAGGGGTGCTGGCGGTGTTGGATGAATACCGGGACCAGGCCGGGGTTCTGGCCGGGGGCACTGATCTGCTGGTGCGCATGAAACACCGGCTGACTCTACCAAAGGTTCTGGTGAGCCTCAAACACCTGGACACCCTGTCGTATATCAAAGAAACATCCGGGATGCTGTGTATCGGGGCAAAGACCCCGATCATCGATGTGATCCGGTCGGAGCGGGTGGGGCAGCAGGCCCCGGCCCTGGTCCAGGCCTGTGAGCGCATCGGTGCGGTGTCCATTCAGCATTTCCGGGGCACCATGGGCGGCAACATCCTCCAGGACAACCGGTGTATCCACTACAACCAGTCACAGTTTCACCGGTCCGGGCGCCAGCCCTGCCACAAGGACGGGGGCAAGATCTGCTATGCCAGGGATGAGGCGGACCGGTGCAATTCCACCTGCCAGTCGGACGGGGCAACCGCTTTGACGGCCCTGGATGCTCAACTGACCCTGAACAGCACCCGGGGAGAACGCCGGGTGGCTTTGGATGCGTTTTACACCACGGACGGGATCCATCCCTTTGACATGCAGCCCGATGAACTGCTGACCCAAATCGACATTCCGGTAGTGCCGGGGGCGGTGTCCGCCTATGAGCGGCTCTCATTTCGGTCTGCCATCGATTACCCCATTGTGTGTGCCGGTGTCCGCCTGGTGCCGGACCCGGATGATTCCGGGTGCATTGGTTCGGCCCGCATCGTGGTGGGGGCCATGGGACGGTCACCGTTGTTCCTGGCCCAGGTGTCCCGGTCCCTGGCCGGGGTTACGTTTGATGATACTGCCGCCCTGGAAAAAGCCGGTAAAGATGCCATGAACGCGGCAGCCGCGTTTGCAGCCCACAATGCCGGGGCGGAACTGGCCTACCGCCAGGCCATGGTGGAAAAGATGGTGGCCCGGGCCCTGACACAGGCGGCAGCCCGGCCATCAGCCCGGAAAGCGAGGTAGCCATGCAGACAATAGACATCACCCTGACTATAAATGAACAGACACACACCCTTGCCGTGAAACCCAATGATACCCTGCTGGAAGTGGTGCGCGATTACCTGGACCTGACCGGGTCCAAGGAAGGCTGCGGACAAGGGGTATGCGGCTCGTGCACCGTGCTGCTGGACGGACACCCGGTGCGGGCCTGCCTGACCCTGGCACTGGAAGCGGACGGATCTGCCGTGACCACGGTGGAGGGCCTGGCAGACGGGGATATCCTGTCACCGCTGCAGCAGTCTTTTATCGATCACGGGGCGGTGCAGTGCGGGTTCTGCACCCCGGGCATGCTCATATCTGCCACCGCCCTGCTGAAGGAACAGCCGCATCCGGACCGGAAAGCAGTGCGCAAGGCCCTGTCCGGCAACATCTGCCGGTGCACCGGGTATGCCAAGATCGTGGATGCTGTGGAACATGCAGCCCGGCCGGCATCCGGGTGTCCGGACTGTCATACCAAAGACACAGGAGAAGACCATGACTGATTATACCCTGATTGGAACACGGATGCCCCGGGTGGATTCCCGGGCCAAGGTCATGGGAAAGGCCCGGTATACGGCCGACCTCAAGCTGCCGGGTATGCTGGTGGGAAAAATTCTGCGCAGTCCTTATGCCCATGCAAGAATCCTGAGCATAGACACATCCAATGCCCTGGCCCTGCCCGGGGTCAAGGCGGTGGTCACGGGCGCGGACACCGAAGGGGTCAAATGGGGGGTATTTGCCTATACAAGGGACCAGCAGTTCATCCAGACCGAAAAGGTTCGGTACATCGGCGATGAGGTGGCCGGCGTGGCAGCCGTGGACGAGGAAACCGCCCTGGCAGCCCTGGACCTGATCGAA
>JAIVHE010000016.1 GCA_020201255.1 Desulfobacteraceae bacterium | reverse complement strand
ATCGGGATGAAGTTGCCGGGCCTTCTCAACCGCCTCCTGGCCGTCGGCTGCTTCCCCCACCATTTCAATATCGGAATAAAAGCTCAGCAAGGCAAAAATTCCCTGGCGGACAACCCTATGGTCGTCCACAACAAAGATTCTGATTTTATCTTCACCCATAGCATACTCCTTTTAATGTTCGGATGCGTTTTGTTGTATCATAAAAAAAGTAAACCAGCCCAGACAGGTTCAACTCATTGCCCAAACTTTCCTGTTTCAACAAGCATTAACAGGTTCGGAATGATATTTGGTATTTTCACTCCATCCTTACTTGCCGCCATTTTCAAATGGTCTTAGTCCTTATTTTAAAATACTAAGAGCTGAATGGGGTATCAATGGGTAGAAACCCCCCATTTTTGATAAATTTTTCTGTATTTTTTGAATTTCAACTATTGAGAAGATTGATAATATGGAATTATCAGTCCGGCCATGGTGGTTCACTTCAGATTTTGGTAAAGCCATTTTCTGGAAAGGCACCTTTATTACTGAATTTTGTTGATACCTCCATTGCATTGGTATCCTTTATAAAAAGGCCCTTTGAAAATTTCTGGTATGGATAATTAAACTTGACCCAGGAATTTCAGATTTCATTGCTCAAAACTATTCTTTCATTTCATCTAAAACTTCCCGGACCTTGTGGGCAAGATCCATCATCCCCACCGGTTTCATGAGCAGCCCCTTGATTCCAAGGGTTTCCGCTTTTCTTTTGTTGATTCGTTCACTGAATCCGGTGCAGATGATGACGGGGATATCCGGCCTGACGGCAATAAGTTCTTTGGCAAGCTGCATGCCGGTCAAATGGGGCATGTTCATATCCGTGATGACCAGATTGAACTGTGACGGTTCTGTTTCAAAGGCGGCCAGGGCATCCACGCTGCCTGTAAAGCTGGTAATGCGATATCCCAGTCGTTCGAGCATCTGTATTTCCAGGTGAACAATCGATGCTTCATCATCCACCAGCAGAATATGTCATGTGCCTTTGGGAAGCGGGGTTCTCTCTTCACCCCTCCCTCAGTGATGTTGATTACAATGCGGCCATTTCACAGGGAGGAATGGTTCATAAAAACATGTCCTTTCTATCCAAAGATATTAACAACGACATTTTGTAGGATATTGTTCATTACAGTTATTCACCCATGGGGAGCTAAGTGTTGTAATCTGTTTCGGATTGATATTCCCTATCTGAAAAAATGGCAGGTTGTTATTGCAAAAATAGTATAATTGTGATGGGGTTAAGACGACAATTCACACAATCGGCCAGCCCAGTCGATTGCCCCTCCATAAGCCTGATTTACCTTTGTTCTGTCAAGACCCAGCCGGCTGATCATGGCATCGATATGAACGTATCTGGCTTCCTCGAAACACCGGGCCAGATTTAAGAGGGGCACATATTCATTATTGCGCTCCATGCACAGTGCACCTTTGAGTTTGTCAGCCAGCGGGGATACCTGTTTGTCAACGATGATGAAGCCCAGCTGCCGGATCTGAAAAAAGCGGTGGACCAGACCAATACCATGCCAACGGCGTGACCGATGCGGAATATATCGGCACCCACGACCTGCACAAACGGTTCCCTTTTCTGGCGTCCCGGGCCCTGGACGCCACCTTCAACATCCGGGACGGATGGCTGTCCACCCATGAGGCCACCTACGGGTTTGCCAAAGGCGCAACCGATGCCCGGTTTTTCATGAAAACCTCGGTGACAGGCATCCAGACCGACAGCCAGGGGGTATCTGCCGTGGAAACCGACAAGGCGTCATTTCCACCCGGGTGGTGGTGAACTGCGCCGGCCCCTATGCCAAAATCATCGGAAACCTGGCAGGCCTGGGCATGCCCCTTCGCACGGTCCGGCGCCAGAAAGCCTATATCCGGACCAGCTATCCGGACCTGCCGGCCCACGCTGTTCACTGTGGATCTGGTGAACCACGGCTACTGGCACCCGGAAGCCAGAGGACTGTTGTGCGCCTGGGTGGACCCGGATGAACCTGAACCCCCCCTTCCGACGAACTGCCCACGGACTGGGATTTTGCCGCAGAATCGATCCACCGGGTCTCCCGGCTCAACCCGTTTTTGGAAAAAGTGTCCGACAACCTGAAAGCTGAAGATGTCAATGTATCTGCCGGCCAGTATGTGTACACGCAGGATGACAAGCCAGTGATCGGACCCTCCGGGGAGATCGATGGATTTTATCTCAACTGCGGCTACTGGTGCGGGGTCATGCTGTCTCCCGGCGCGGGCAAACGGATTGCCGACCTGGTCACCGGAAAACTGGAGGACCGGGACAACCCCCTGCGGTATACCCGGTTTGAGGAAGGGGATTTTGAAAAAGGGGATTCTTTTTTGAAATAAGACGTCTTACAAAAGCAATCGATACGAAACTGACCGGCGGCTACCATGACGCTGGTTTCAATGAAAAGACCGGGCTCGGCAGTGATCATTTATTAAAACCGATATTTGAGCATCAATTGCAGCCCGGTACCATCCCATTCCCGGGAATTTATCCATGTTCCCAGCGCCTGAATTGACCAGCGCGGCGTGAATCTCCGGTGCCATTCGGCATCAAATGCAACACCGGCATTGCCGTCACTGTCTTTGTTAATGTTTGTTCGAAGTGCGTAAAAATGTTCCCGGTTACCGCAGTATTGCGGATGCGATAGATCATGACGCCACTCCAGGATCAACGCTGTACCCAGATGGTTCCGGGGTGTCCAATAGGGGTGAATAATATCCTTTAACAAGGAGCCATCATAGATGAAGCGGCTTTGGTGCTGCGTGTCCATGTATTCCGCAGACAGGGTCGCTTTAAACATGCGCGGATGATCAGTAAACGCATAACCCGATGCAAGCCGCAGGGCCTTTTTACGATTGTTATCGTTGTAATCGGATTGCATCAGGCGCAATGCCGCATCCCATTTTCGGGTCAGATCCGACTGCAGCTCGATCCACCAATTGTCTGCCTGTGTTTTTTTGGGAAATCCAAACCGGTTGTATAGTTCATCCGTTCGTTCATACCCGATGCCGAGCTGCGCATAATCATCCAGGTTCAACCAGATATTGGCCAGTCCGGTATTGGTTCGGGGAAACCGGTCATGGTCATATTCTTTTCTGTTCCAACGGATCTCTCCCCGCAGATACGAATTGAATACGCCGCGGAAGCCGATTGTGTCTTGCCAGGCATCGATACGGCTGGTTCCGCCAGGGTGCTCCCGGGAACGCTGGCGCTCGAAATACAACCGGGTCCGGCAGAAAATCGGAACATCCACGCCAAGAGCCAGCGTCTGCCGGCGGATATCTGCCAAGTCCCCTCGCCCTTTTTCACGCCAGTACCTACCGGCAACATGGACGGCCGGGCGTGAATCCAGCTTTACGAGCGCCAGTGCCTCGTTTGCAATTAAATGAGTTGGGTCGACTTGCAAAAGTGCCTGATATTGTGCTCTGGCACGGTCGCACAGTCCGATGCTGCAAGCGGCCTGGGCGTGATCGAAACGGACCTCCTGATTCGCCGGACTCAATGCGATCAGTTTTTCTGAAAAACGCAACGCCCGGGCATACTGACGATGCCAGAGCTGTTCTTTGTACATCAGTTCCAGATCGATCCGACGCTGGATCTCGTAAAGACTGCGCAAGTCATCCAGTCCAGCGATCAACTCATCCGAAACCACCGGAGCATCCACTTGATCGAGCAACTCAAGACAACGTGTGTAAGACGCATACGTACTGGGGTCATCTTCCGGCATTTCTTCCAGTTGTTTCAGTTCATCCAAAAATTCCGGGGCCAGTCCGGATCGTTGCGATTGCAACTGTTCAAGCAGCAGTTTGTCAACACCAGGTTCCAGCATGCTTTGATATCGATCACGTCCGTTTTGATACATTTTACCCCAGAAAGCCACTCTGGCAGCCTCTTTCCGGGCAACCAGATCTGCGGGCTGCAACTCCGCAAGCCGGTCATACATCTTCAGGCTGGATTCATACTCCTGTCCCCAGGCCAAGGTGCGGGCCAGACCCACCAGCAATTTTCGATTTTCAGGAAAATCGTCTAACAGGTTGGAATAGGCCTGGGCTGCATGTTCATATTCATGTGATACCGCCAGTACAAATGCCCTGGCTTCGGCTGCAGGAAAATATTCCGGCTCCCGCTCCAGAACCGTTTCATAAATAACCAGGGCGGTTCTGTAACGGCCATCCGCTGTATAAAGTTCTGCCCATCGGCAGAGTGTCTCAGCATCATGCCCGGCTTGTAAAAGCTGTTTCAAAAAAGTATCTGAAGAAATAGTATCCGGTCCGGCAAGGTGATACGCCGCTTCCACATAATCCGGACGTAACTCAAGTGCATCGGCAAAAATTTTTTTTGCTTCCTTTTCCTTACCGGATTCTGCCAGCAAAAAGCCACGCCGTAAATACGCTTCGGCCATTTCCCCCGTATCCCCTTTGATATCCGCAAAAACCGCGGCAGCCCCATCGATACGATTCAAGCCGGACAAGGCTCGTCCCTGGATCAATGCGGCCTGGGCTTGCTGGCCCGGAATCGTTTCCAGGGATCTGCCTGCTTCCAGCGCTTCTTCAAATTGTCGTTGCAGCATCGCAACATCCGCCAATCGACGCCAGGCTGAAACCAGTTGGGGATGTTGACGAACCAGTTTCCGATAGACGGCGGCGGCTTCATGATAACGGTCCGAACCAAGCAGTGCGGCCGCCAGTCTTAACCCGGCCTTACTGTCGTCAGCAAATTGCCGCCATCTATTACGCCAGTATGACTCCGCTGAATAAAAATCTCCCCACAAAATCTGACGGTCAGCCAGGCGCTCTCGGATGTCCTCAGTATTCCCCCCTGGCTTGGAAAGAGCCTCCTCATATAGATCACGTCCGATACGATACCTGCCTAAAGAAATATTCAGATCTGCGAGTTCCAATACTATGGTATGTTCGTCAGGGCTTATTTGAAGCAGTATCTTTAGCTCTTCTAAGGCTTCCTGATGGCGGCCCGGCGTTTCGACCAGTGCTCTTACCAGCGCCAGGCGTGCTTCAAAATCAGAAATCGCCTGCTCCAACGGCACCAGACTATCGCTGGCAATGTCCCGAAAACACTCATTGCCAGAGCATGTATCTTCTCCCCCAGCATGGGATGCGGCCATGGTTTTTATTTTACCATCAAAAGAGGTCATGTCCGCTGTCAAGGGCGCATACTTACCCGCTTGAGAAAAAAGATCAGATTCTTTTGCGATCGAATCGGCAGAATGAGATGTTACCATGTCATGAAAAACCCTCTTATCCGAAGGCATGGTCCAGATTTTTTCGGTCAGAACCATTGAAACCAAAGCGATACAGCATAAATTCATGGCCGTCTTCACACACAGCCCGGTAATGGGCGTGACCGGTTTTGTGACAAACTTTTTTTTCATTTCAACGTTCTTCTCAACTCAGGAACGGCTTTCTCGTGCTGACCATCCCAGATCAGCACCATCGCATATTTGCGCCGGATCTGAATATCCTCGGGCAGTGCTTTCAACAATTTCTCATATTCGGTCAAAGATGCGGCATATTTTTTATCCCAGCTGAGCATCTCCGCCAATTTCAGCCGGGTCCTATGATCCTGAGGATTTTCTTTCAAGACATCCCTGTATAAGGGTTCGGCTTTTGCATATTCTTTCTGGATCATGTAAATATCGGCCAGCAGAAGTCTTTCCTGTGGGCCGAGGCTGTCTTTGGCAACATCTTTCAAAAGCTTGGCTGCCGCCGCACCTTGCCCATGCCAATGCAGCACCTGGGCCAGCTCGATTTGGGCTTTTTCCAGATCCGGTTTTTCCTGGAGCAGCAACCGGTAATCAGCGATTGCTTCGTCATACCGTTTCAGGATTGTCAGGCAGCGGGCCAGCTCCCAGCGGGCAACCCAATCCGGCACTTCTTCATCTGAAATTGCGGAAGCTGTAATTTCCGGCACCGCCGGAGCAGACTGGGCAGCATACAAGGGCGTAAGCCCGGCAGCCAGAAAAACGAGCAGACAGCCCACGAACAATCGACAGACAGGTGGATACTTAATCAAAATTTCTTTCATTTTTTTCTCCCAGTAAAATTCGATACTCGACCACCGCGTCTTCAAAATTGCCGATCCAGGCAAGGGCACGCGCATAACCTATCCGATACAAGCGGTTTTCAGGATTCATATTGATCAACGCCCGATATTCCCGAAGGGCATCCTGATACCACCCATACTTTAAATTTATATCTGCCAGCCGATGCCGCATCGATCTCTTGTTGATATCAGAAGATTGCACCAGGTCTTTCACTATCTGCCGGGCATCTTCCGGGCGGCTGGCGGCAAAATAGCATTCCGCCAGACGGATCTGAATTTTTTCGCTTAAAAATCCTTTTGCCGCCAGTTTTTCATAGACCGGCTGAGCTGCCGCCAGGTTACCATGCTCAAACAGTCGATCCGCCCGGGCCAGAGAAACATAATCCCACCTGAGCCAATGGTACGACAGGGATGTCAATACAATCACCAGCAGCAGAAAGCCTGAAAAATAAAGAGGCTGCCGGACTTTATCCACGGTCAATCAGCCGCATCATTCGTGCAACGACCCCAACATGGGCTTTTTCCTCATGGTAAAGCGCTGTTAACGTGCTGCGCAACCGGGGATCCTCAACCTTTGCCGCCAATCTCTTATAATTTGATGCCATTTTTTCTTCCAGAAGACGAATCTGTTCAGCCATCTCCTGCCAGTCCTGTTTACCAATCATCACGATCCTCTTTTTCAATTATATCGATAAGTTCCTCCAACAGCCTCCGGTGACGATTATTTTCTTTGATCAAATTATTCAGTTCGGACTGAATTTTTTCTATCGTCTGCTCTTTTTTAATTCCCACACGTTCTGTAATGGCATGAATATGTGTCAGATAAATTGCGGATGCGCTTTCCTCGGTTCGGATGGCCTCTTTGAGTTCATCGAGCAATTGGGTTTTTTGCATGACTTAATCTCCGGATTTCCAAGGGATGTTTTTTTCCAAATTTTCAAGTAGCCGCCTTGCTCCGGGTTGGATGCGCCAGTCGTTTTCCTTGAGGGCCTGAAACCAGATCAAAGCAGAGATGTTCCATTCACGGGCTTTTTCCAAGGCTTGCTCGATCCATTGTTCCTGACTGCCACCGGCGGTAACACTGGCGGTTTCAAATATGATGAGCGGTTTATGTGAATTCAGCGCGCGCAGTTGTGCCCGCGGCTGTGAAAATATTTGCTGAAAACTTTGCCAGTGACTGTTCCAACCATGTTCAGCCAGGGTCTGGGTGGTACCCCAGTTATAGCCGTCAACCCCGAAAATATCCACCACATCATCTCCCGGATAAAACTGGGCAATTTGGTTCCAGTACGCCTGCGGCACTGATTCGGCATTGGGACAGAATGCCCACAATACATTATCGGCACCCTGTCTTCGGCAGATGTCAACCACATAAGCAAACATCTGCCGATACCGTTCCGGACTGGCGGGTCCATATTCAGGCAAACTGCCGCCCCAGTGATACCGCGACAGATTCATTTCATGCGCAAATCTGATAATCAGTGGATGCCGCCACCGGGCCAGGTCCCTGGCAAATTTTTTTAGATATGTATCATACTTTCCGGTCAGGATGTCGGATGCGGGTATGACATGTTCCCTGCCGTCCGGGCCCAGCCACATGGGCTCCCAGGTCAGGCATGGCAATGCACCGGCAAAATGGATTGCCTCCAGAGTACTCAGCGGAAACTCACCCGACACATCACCCTGTTGGGGCCATGCCATAAAAAAAACAACCATGTCCGGGTGTTGTCCGGTTTCGGCTGCTGCCTGCACCAACCGTTCATTCGTTATCGGATATCCGTCCAATGCCACACCCCACCGCAATCCGGCATTGGACGTTTCCGGATGCAGGGGCCAGCTCGTTTTGCTGTGGCACCCACCGGCAGTCGTCAGAATCAAGATCGCAAAAAAAGAAACCGTGAGTGACGGCACCACCCGCCACAATAAAAAAAAAGTCATGGCCGCTCCTCAGGATTGTTCAGATAAAGCACGAATGAAAGCATCGAAAAATGATACAGGCACCAGATGATGTTGATACCTATGCCCAGAACGGAAACATCCTCATAAAAAAGGCGGTGCAGGCCCCAGACAATGGCGGCAATATTCAAAGAAGCCAACCCGAGCTGCATCCATAGGGATGTCAGGGGCAAGGCATTGCTGCTGCCTTTCGGAGTCACGACAAAAGAACCGGGTTTGTTTAAAATGGCGAAAACCGATGCTTTCAGATATACCGGAAACGCCACGGCCACGAGTAATTGTCCAAAAATAACGTCTTTTGCGCTGTAATGGCGCTGACGCAGGGTCCAGAAAAAAACCAGCAGCGTTACTCCGAGATAAGGAGCAAAGAAGAGAAAAAACAAATGCGCATGACCAAAATAGGACGGTACGTTCAAAATCAGATACAGGATCGGGCAGATAATCAGCGTAAGAAACGCCCAGCCGATCAGGTAGTATGTACTGGACAGCAGATATTCCCACCATTTTACCGGACTCATCATTAATGGGTCGCGGAAAAAATTCCTGAGCAATTCGCGCAGCATTCCAATGGTACCAAGCGCCCATCGGAACTGCTGTTTGAGGTATCCACCCAGATCTTCCGGACCGAGACCAAAAGCCAGGGCTTTGTTTGAATAAGCGGAACGCCACTTTCCCGCATGCAGCTTCAGGGAAGTGGCAAAATCTTCGGTTACGGAGTTTTCTTCGAAACCACCGACATCCTCGAGTGCCTGCCGCCGGAATATCACATTCGTACCGCAGCAGAACATGGCATCTTTTGTGCTTTTGCCTTCGCAGATAAATTCATAGAATATGGCCTGTTGCAGACCGGCGGCCCGGGCAACACGGTTTCGTTGAAAATTGGTATAATACTGCGGTGTCTGTATAAACGCCAGTTCAAGCTCTGCTTCCATCCGGGCCACCAGCTGCTCAAGAAAATTTGGAAACGGATTCTGGTCGGCATCAAACACCACCAGGTACTTGAAGTCGGCCGGCCTGCTTTCACCCGAAATGCCCGTAAACTGGAAATCCGGGCGGATCCGGCCGGCACTGAAATCCAGAAAATCGTTGATCATGCCTGCCTTGGCACCATGCCACTTGCGACGGAACAGGCTGACCCCGACCTGTTTTGCCAGCGCATCCACTGCATGTCGGTATGCCTGCATTCTTTCTGTATCTTCCAAGGGTACATTGTCATACCGCGTATCATCCAGCAGGTAAAGATGCTTGTTCGGATAGGTCAGGTTATAAAAACTGACCAGGGTTTGTTCAATGACCTCCAGCGGTTCTTTGAAAGATGACACAATCACCGCCACCGGCGGCGGATGTGCAGGAAGTTTCGGTAACGGCGGTGTCGGGGTTTTATCCCTGGCAGCCACCCGCAAAAGTTGCAGGGAATATCCAACACCATGAGTCAAAATAAACAGCTCTGAACAAAGAAGAAATACGCCGATTGTCTTTTCGTACCAGGCTCCGCCCAGACTGAGAAAAAACAGGGTACGCGCTATCAGATAAACAAAACCCAGGGCAATGGTTACCATTGCTGCAAATGCTAACATGGACCATATTTTATTGACCCGAAAATTTGCCATAAAATGATGTTAAAATTATTGTTTGTCGAAGTCAAGTTGTATTCATAGTCCCAAATCCACCGCCTATTTTTTTTAGACCTCTCGGAAGATCATTTCGGGAGTTTTTTCACCGGTCAGGGTCAGATTCGCAAGATTATTCGACCGGCCGATTCTTTGGAGCAAGATTCAGGGTTTTCGAGCCTGATTTTTGACGTACCTCTCCTGTTGATACCAATTTTTTCACAAAAATATTGGTCAAACATTGTCATTATTATCCTGATGGTGCTGTCTCCAACATGGCTATCCGTTTGCGGGCAGCGATTAAGAGGGTAAAGGATGGGTGGCCTTTGGAGATCCTCAATATGAGCTGACGGGACCGTTTGACCACTCGGCCCGGCAGATTGATGATGGAAAACCGGATGGCTTTCATGATGGAATGTACTTCCTCGCTTTTGCCGCATCTTGCATGAAGCCAGTGAATGATCTCTTCCCCATCCATATCTGTCTCGGATATGTTGGTCACCATTCCAAAAATATTATACTGCCTATTTTCCATTTCCATGGCTTGAAATGGAAATGACATCTGAGGATCTTCCATACCGGGCAAAGATTGCTCTGCAAGTGCCTGCCTTTTGGCTATATACCGGCATGAACCTTTCTTGCTGTGACCAATGTTGTTGGGTACAAAGCAAATCTCCGCCCACTCGATTCCGGTCTCGATCCTTCTGTTACCCACCGTTTTATATACCGGATGCCATTCTGTGTCCGGCATAAATCTACATTCATCTTTATCAGGCCTCTCAGGTGCTCATTGGATGCCGGAATAGAACTGCTTTTGGCAAACTGATCTCTGATTTTTTCCTGCTCAGCATTGTGAAATCCGGATAGATACCTGAAAATAACTGAAGGAGGTGGAAGATTTGTTTTCAGCCCGGCTATTTCAAAGAGCATTTTCCAAGGTCAAGTATGTAAATGGTATCCATTATTTTTCATGACCATAAACATTTTTGCTTTGGATAATGATCATTGACCCAGCCAAACCACCATTTTTGTGTTTTGAAGCCAAGCTCAGGAAGTGTTATATATAAAAATCACTCCCAGCC
>JAIVHE010000316.1 GCA_020201255.1 Desulfobacteraceae bacterium | reverse complement strand
TCCAGCAAAGGCACGGGTTCCGGACATTCCGCCATGACCAATGCCAGGCTGCGGGCCGATGCGATCCGCCGGGGCATCAAGGAGATCGTGTTCGATCCCATGGGCAACTTTGCCGGTGGCAAGGCCACGGAATGGCTGGCCATTCTGCCGGGCACGGATGCGGCCGTAGGGCTTGCCATTGCCAACTATATCGTGAACATCAGAGGCGAAATGGATGAACTGTACCTCAAGGCCAAGACCAATTTCGTGTACCTGATCAAAGATGACGGCACCTACATGCGCCATGAAAAAAGCGATAAACCCATGGTGTACGATACCAAAGACGGCAAGATCAAAGAATATGACGACACATCAGCCGCCTGGGAGGACTTGGCCCTGGACGGTGAATATGAATACAATGGGGAGACGGTCAGACCCAGCTTTGTGCCGTTCAAGGAACACCTGAAACAGTTTACCGTGGAATGGGCCGCTGACATATCCACCGTGCCGGCCGCCAAGATCCTGGAAGTGGCCAAAGGCTGGGTGGACAATGCCCAAATCGGCTCCACCATTACCATTGAAGGCAAAACCTTTCCCTACCGGCCGGTATCATCTGTTACCTTCAGGGGTTCCCAGGGTCATACCAACGGGATCCACCAGGTGGCGGCCATTGACCTGATGGCCCAGTTGGTAGGGGCCGAAGATGTGCCCGGCGGTACGTTGGGATGGCCGGCCATTCGCCGGGCCTACCCGGGCGGTCATTATGAACAGACCTGCACTGTGGGCACGGACGGAGTGATCGTACCCTCGGTTTTTTACTCCCATGATCCCTGGCCGGTCCATGCCCCCAGTTACCCGGCCACCAACATGGGGTGTGTGGACATATGGACCCACTGCACCCTGTCCCACATCCCTTATGTGAACGAGGTGGATTACATTCATGAAAAACTGGGCATGAAAGCCAAACCGGAGATGATTTTCGGTATTTCCGCCAACTTTGTGATCAGCAACTCCGACTGGGATGTGGCGGTCAAAAATTTCAAGGACTGCTTTGTGGTCCAGATGGATCTGTGGGTGAATGAAACCGATCAGGCCATCGGAGACCTGATTCTGCCGGATGTTTCCTATCTGGAAAAAGACTGCTGGTCTTCTGAAATTGATGCGTTTTTCTTTTCCGGTTCCCCCTCCTATGAAGACTGGTATGTGCACCTGCAGCAGCCGGTTGCCAAACCCATCGGTGAATCCAGATTTTTCATGGATGTTTACATCGATGTGGCCAACCGGGTGGGCGTGCTGGACAAATTCAATGCCAAGCTCAACGATTATTACGGCATTAAAGACCCGGAACTGCAGATCAAACCCGGTGAGGTCCTGGACTGGAAACAGATCGGTGAACGGGTGCTGAAATGGGTGTATGGCGATGACAAGGAAAAGGTGGAAAAACAGGGATATGCCACCTGGCACAAACCCATTGAAGATGTGTACTGGCGGTGGAATATTGATTCCAGATGCCCGGTGTACATGGAATATCTGATCCATGACAGACGGAATATGGAAAAGATATTTGAAGAAACCGGTTTTGATTATCAAAAGCTTGAAATGGATATGGATCAGTATACGCCTCTGCCCTCCTGGTTCTGGCCGGAATCCCACAAAGATCTGGACAACGAGTTTGATCTGTTGGCCTTCTCCTACAGAGATATTCTGCATACCAACAACACCACGTTCCAGAACCCGTATGTGGATGAGATATCCCAGATGTGTCCCTACACCTTTACCATCACGTTGAATACCACCATGGCAAAGGAAAGGGGTTTCAAAGACGGGGATATCATCTGGATGGAAAACAAATTTAATGTGAAAGAAAAAGGCATTGTCAAAACCATGGAAGCCCAGAGCCCGAAAGTGATCGGCATCGCCGGTCAAGGTGGTTTGTGGGCCGACGGCAGGCCGGTTGCCAAGGGCAAAGGCTCCAATTTTTGCAAACTTTTGCCATCCAAACTGAAATATTTTGACCCGGTTGCCGGTAACATGGAAACTGCAGTTGCCGTCAAAATCTACAAAGTGTGAAACAGGAGGGTACACCCATGAATGAGAAACACCAAGATCTGGTAGAGACCATGTTCCCGTCCGACGGCTCCGGGATCAAACCCTATGAATGGATGATCAGTCCCACCCGCCAGCGGCAGTGGATTGACGAAAAAGGGATTTTTCTGTGGCTGGCCTTCTTTTTTTCCGAGATCGGGGCCGGCCTGTATTTTATGTCGCTGTTTTACTATTATAAACCAGGGCTGGTTCTGGGCTGGTTCATCACGCTGGTGCTGGGAGGTGTGATCCATATGCTGTACCTGGGCAATCCCAAGCGGGCCTGGCGCATGATCATGAAGCCCAATACCTCGGAATTGTCCCGGGGGATCTGGATCATCGGCATCTTTGCCGCCATTGGCTTTTTGCAGATGGTGATCCCGGGCGGTTTCAACGTGGTATTCAATGTGATCATGGGCATTTTGTGCCTGCTGATCATTTCCCATGGATTTGCCACCATGAACGTGATCCGGGCGCTGCCGGCATGGAACTCTACCATCGTGCTGCCCCTGTCCATCATTTCCGGGATCTGGGTGGGGCACCAGCTGCTCCAGCTCATGTTTGCACTATCGGGAAAGGCTGCGGTTGTTTCAGGGATGGAAGTCTGGGCAGCAGCGTTCTTTTTGATCTATTTTCTGTGCATGCTGCTCTATGCCTGGGGGACCTGGCACAGCAGTGAAACCGCCAAAGCCTCCGTTAAAAGAATGATGGCAGGGGAACTCAAACAGATCACCTATGTCGGCGTAGGGGTCCTGGCCATTCTATTGCCCCTGATCTTTACCCTGATCATGTGGGGAGGTGACACCAACGGGTTTTTGATTTTCCTGCGCCTGGCTTCTGTGTGTGCGGGGGATCTGGCCATTCGGTACTTGATTATGAAAAGTGCGGTATACAGACCGTTGATGTAACCTTTTTTTCTATATTTTTCCATCCGGCCGGGCAGGCATTTAATGGCTGCCCGGCCGTTTTGCATATTTGCGATGCGTGCATTTTTTATGTAACCCGCCAAAGTTACTGTCAGGTTTGATGCCGGGCATCGGCCGGCGGGTGCGTTTATGAATAGCCCCGGGCAGTGTTCTGGTTCCAGGCCCGCCCCTGGAGGTGTGCTGCGCCCGGCCCGAGATCCTTCGTGGGCCTGGTTCCATGCGAGTATCGCAGGGGTGGTTCGTGAACCGCCCCTATGTTATCTTGCGTGCCGTCCCGGCATATTCGACCGGCCCCCTCCGGCTCTGACGGTCCGGTCACAGCACACCTCCAGGGGCTCCTACAAAGGTTTCCGTAATCCAATCCATTATGGCAAATATTCAGCTGCCGCTGTTTTGGGTTGAAAAAATCAGCCAAAGGATATAATGTCGCTATAAAATAGATATATGTACGCCACAAATTGTGGCCTGTTTTGATAATTGGGTAAACACCGGTACCAGGATATATGTGGTTTTTTAGATGAAAGCCGTCAGCCGTCAGCTAACAGCTAACAGCTAAAAGCTAAAAGCTAACAGCTAAAAGCTAACAGCTTTCATATTTTGTTGTGCCCGCCAGGGCATGGGTGATATTTAAAAACCTAGGATATTGTATGGCTGATAAAGAAAAAACAGACAATCTTGCGGAGCTGGAAGAGAAAAAATCTCCTCCCCGGGCCAGGGTGAAATTTGAAGTGTATGGAGAGGAAATGATTGAAAAAGAGGTCAAATCCTCGGGCAACAGCGGCAGGATTTACCTTCCGCCCAACTGGGTTGGTCACACAGTAAAAATTATAAAAGTTGAATAACAGGGAGGGTTCTGTGGAAGAACTTATCATCAGAGAAATTCGCTCGGAAGATGCCCAGGCAATAGAAGATATACGGGTGGCCATTTCCCGGCAGGATGCCAATGTTGATTTTTTGAAGCTGGTGAAGCAGCATGTCTCCGATGGAAACGGTGCAACCAGTCTGGTGGCCCAGGTGGATAACAAAGTGGTGGGGTATATGATTTCCACTACCCTGTATGCAGGATTCGGCATTCGCAAAAGTGCATGGATAATGGCCATCGGTGTACATCCCGATTATATGGGCCAGGGGATCGGCCTGAAACTGGCCAACCGGATATGTGACATTTACAAGGGAAAAGGCGTAAAATCCATCTATTCATCGGTGATGTGGGATTCCATTGATGTATTGTCCTTTTTTAAAAAGCTCGGATTCAAGCGCAGTGAATTTATCAACCTGAAAAAAGATCTGTGACACATTCATTCGATTTGACATGATTTTTCAAAAAATTTACTCAATATTGGCCTAAAATAGGGGTTTATACCTATTGTGTTATGTGAATAATTATTTTATTAAAATACGATTGTTTGCAAAATACACAGGGCCATGGGTAAATTTATACAGGCTGAAAAATTCAGATAAATTATTAGCCCTGGTAATTACGTTTGCTTACGCCTGTAATTTGAGGGGTGATTAAATTGGAATCAAACGTATCCATTGACGTTTTGATGGAAATTGTAAAAGCCGGGGGCAACGTTACAACAGGGGTGGATGTGTATAATGCCGGCGGTGTCCTGCTGCTGGCCAGAGACATATCCGTCGATACACTCAAACCTTTGGAGATAATCAAAAGAAACGGCATAGGTTCAGTACCGGTTGATACAGATCAGAATGGCGCGCTGCTGGATAGTGACGGCAATGATATCAACCTGGATGCAGCGGATGCAGCAGATGGTATGCCGGAAGACAGGGCGCTGCCTGTCACTGCAATGCCTGTCAATGTCCGGGCGGTTGGGATGGGTTCCATATTTCCCGACATCGCCACCAATGAAATTGAAGTCAGACTGGTTGAAATTGAGGAAAAAAGACGGCAGGCCATGCAGAAACATGCCGCGGCCAAACGATGCATTAAAAATGTTTTAAGAGATATTCAGAGAACCGGCGGGCAGTTTGATTACACTGAGGTTGAAAAAACCGTATCAGACCTGGCGGAATTTTTGATTGTCGGTGAAAATCCTTTTTCATATCTGACCCAGGAAATTTTTTCTTATGATGAATATCTCTACAATCATTCCATCAATGTGTGTGCCATCGGCACCGCTGTTCTTCATCGGTTTAATCAGCAATTTTCAAAAATTGTCAATGATCATATCAAGGGAGGGATGGCAGCTGATATATGCAACCCCTTTGCCGGGGAAGCAATGCAGGGAGGCCATGGTTTTAACTGCTACTACCCCCATGAAATCGATGATATCTCCCTGGGATTTTTTCTTCATGATATCGGCAAAACATTGGTGGCAGATCATATTATAAACAAAAAAGGACCGTTGACAGGCATTGAATTTACGGAAGTTAGAAAACATTCCTATGAATACGGAATGACCCTGATTGAAGACAATCAGATCAGGAATGCCACGGTAAAGAATATTGTGTGTTTCCACCATGCGCCGCTGCATGTCGGTGAAGAAAATGCCTATCCAAAGGTTGGGGATTATACCACCATCCCCATTTACACCCGGATATGCAAACTGGCAGATATTTACGATGCCATGACATCCAGGCGGTGTTACAAAGAGGCAATCAACCCGGTCAATGTGGTAACCCGGATATTCAGGACCTATGCAAAAAAAGACCGCCTGCTGCAGTATATTCTTCACGCGTTCGTCAAAAGTATCGGTATTTATCCACCCGGCAGCATTGTTTTTCTGCAGAACGGGCAGATGGCATATGTGCTTGAATCCGATGGACCGCTGGTGCTGCCGTTTACCGATGAAAAAGGGCGGACCCTGAAATACAAACCAGATCCTGTCATCGCTGATTTTGCATATAATAATCATTTGTATGCAGTGGATAACAGAAAAAGTGTCACATCTCCCAAAGAGGTATACAATGTTTTGCCGGGCTACCTGAGAGATTTTCTGGTAATGCCGACCTGAAGCAGAAGGTGTTCATCCGGATGGCACAAAAAAAGGCTATATCCCTAAATAGGCCTTTTTGACATCTTCATTGACCAGCAGGTTGGCACCGGTATCGGTCATGGTGATTTTTCCGGTTTCCATGACATATCCCCGATGGGCGGCTTTCAGGGCCAGGTTGGCGTTCTGCTCCACAATAAAGATGGTGGTTTTGCTTTCCTGGTTGATTTTTCCAATGATGGTAAAAATCTGTTTCACAACAATGGGGGCCAGTCCCAGGGACGGTTCATCCAGCAGCAATATTTTGGGCCGGGACATGAGGGCCCGGGATATGGCCAGCATCTGCTGTTCCCCGCCGCTTAAGGTGCCGCCAACCTGGTTTTTCCGGTTGGCAAGGATGGGAAACAATTCATACACATAATCCAGATCCTGTTTGATTTTTTCGGTGTCATTGCGCAAAAACGCGCCCATGTCCAGGTTTTCAGCCACCGTGAGGTAGGGAAATATCCGCCGGCCTTCGGGGACCTGGCAGATTCCTTTTTTGACAATCTCGTCGGGGGGCAGGTAGGTGATATCCTCGCCATTGAGTTCAATACGTCCCTTTTTGGCAGGCACGATGCCGCAGGTGGTCATCAAGGTGGTGGATTTGCCGGCCCCGTTGGAACCGATAAGGGAAATGACCTCTCCTTCTTCCACTTCAATGTCAATTCCCTTGAGGGCATGGATATTTCCGTAATAGGTGTGGATATTCGTCAGTTTAAGCATCTTCGGATTCTTCTCCCAGGTAGGCTTTGATGACTTCGGGATTTGCTTTGATATCTGCAGCAGTACCTTCGGCAATTTTTTTGCCGTAATCCACCACATGGATCCAGTCCGAAAGGCTCATGACCAGCTTCATGTCATGTTCGATGAGCAGGATGGACACATCTTCATTGTCCCGCAGCCAGAGGATCAGATCATCCAACTCCTTAGTTTCCTGGGGATTCATACCGGCGGCGGGTTCATCCAGCAGCAGCAGAAAAGGATCCGTAGCAAGGGCCCTGGCAATCTCCAGGCGCCGCTGGGCACCATAGGGCAGATTGACCGCCATGTCATTCACATATTTTGCCAGACCGATTTTTTCCAGGATCTCATAACTGTCAAACACGGCTTGTTTTTCTTCGTTTTTCTGGCTGGGCGGCTGCAGCATGGCCTTGATGATGCCCGAAGACAGTCTGCAATGACGGCCGATCAGGACATTTTCAAGCACCGTCATGCCATGAAACAGCCGGATATTCTGAAAGGTTCTGGCAATACCCCGTTCCGTCACATAATTGGGCTTAAGCCTTCTGAGGCTCTGGGTGTTTTTCCCTGGTGGCGTAATCAGGACCTCTCCTGTGGTGGGTTCGTAAATACCGGTGATACAGTTGAAAAACGTGGTTTTGCCGGCACCGTTGGGACCGATGAGTGCTGCGATCTGTCCTTTTTCAAGACGGATGGTCACATCATCCAGGGCCTTGAGGCCCCCGAAGTTCATGGTGAGATTTTTAACGTTAAGTATGGGTTTGTTCATGGATCGCTTTTTCCTGGACGTTGAATGTATACACTTTGCGGACGCTTTTGATCAGCCCATCGGGTTTGAACACCATGACGATGACCTGGAGCGCACCAAATACCAGCATTCTGTATTCCGCCACCGCCCGCAGGTATTCCGGCAGAAGGATCAGCACCAATGCACCGGCAATCACCCCTATGGCGGATCCCATGCCGCCGATGACCACCACGCACAAGATGGTGATGGATTCCCAGATGGTAAAGGACATGGGGTTGATGAACGATGTCTTTGCCGCAAACACCACCCCGCCCATGGCTGCCCAGGTGGCCCCCAGGGCGAACGCGGTGAGCTTTGTTTTGAATTTGTCTATACCCATGGCCTGGCAGGCAATTTCATCATCCCGCAGGGCGATCCATGCCCGGCCGATTTTGGAATTCTCCAGGCGGTTGACAAAGAAAATGGTCATGAGCACCAGGGCGATCACGATAAAATACATATAAATCATGGCATCATGCTGGCCGAAATGGTGACCGAAAAAAGTGGGTGCCGGGATATCTGAAATACCCCGGGGACCGTTGGAAAAGTCATCCCAGTTTTCCAGGACAATCCGGATGATCTCCCCGAATCCCAGGGTCACAATGGCCAGGTAATCCCCTCTCAACCGCAGCACCGGATATCCCAGCAGCACACCGAAAAGGGTACCCAGAAGGGCGGACATGGGCAACACCACCCAGAAACTGAGCCCGAAATGCAGGTTCAAAAGGGCATAGGCATAGGCCCCCACCGCATAGAACGCCACATATCCCAGATCCAGCAGGCCGGCCAGCCCCACCACGATATTGAGCCCGAGCCCCAACATGACATAGACCAGAGCAGATATCATGATGGAGGTATGGTACATGGGAAACACAAACGGGTAGGCAATGAAAAACGCGGCCAGCAGCCCCAGAAAAGGTCTTCGGAACCGGTCGTTCTGCAGCAGTCTGTGCACCAGGGGAATGTCATCCGCAATATCGGTTTTTTTCTGCTCTTCGTTGCGCCGCAAAAAATAGTTCCATATCATGGATGCAAAAAAGGTGAAGATACCCACCCACAAAAAGTTTGCCCATCTGAAATCAATGGTCTGCTGAATGGCGTTGACTTTTATGACCATGATGGGAAAGGTCAGGATCATGAACCAGAAGGCGATGATCAAAGATTGTTTGATGTGATTTTTAATCGGCATAATTTATACCCTAAACTTCCAGATTACACTTTCTGGGCATCATGTTTTCCCAAAATACCGGATGGACGGAAAATCAGGATTAGTACCAGGATGGAAAAGGCAAATACATCTTCATATTCACTGTAGAAATATCCGGTAAAATAGCTTTCGGAAATACCCAGTACCAGCGATCCCAGCACTGCGCCCGGGATAGAGCCGATACCACCCAGAACCGCTGCGATAAAGGCTTTGAGCCCTGCCAGAAATCCGATGAAAAAGTTGATCTGTCCCACATGACAGGCAATGAGCGCATGGCTTTGCCGATGCGGGTGAACTTGATGAGGATTCCCAGCAGGATCATGACAATCACCGTGGTGATGATGATGGTCAGTTCCACCGAGGTGATGATATGGGCATAGGGTTCCCAGAAGTGAAAATCCGGTATCAGGCTTTTAAACGGCAAATAATCCGGGGTCTGGGCCAGCATCACATAGTTCTGTAAAAAAAGGCTCATGCCGATGGCGGATATCAGGGCCGATAGCCTGGGGGAGTTCCGCAACGGTTTGTAGGCGATCTTTTCCACCGTGAATCCGTAGGCACAGGAATAGACAATGGCAAATACAACTGCCAGGATGGCGATAACAGCGGTATTCCAGCCCCATAATCCCAGTACGCTGGCAACGATCAGGGCGGTCATGGCTCCGATCATGTAGATTTCACCATGGGCAAAATTGATCAGCTGAATGATGCCGTACACCATGGTGTATCCCAGAGCGATAAGCGCGTAAATACTGCCCCGGGTAAGGCCTCCCAAAAACAGCTCAAAAAAATACAAGGGGTCGATGAGAAGCTCCCGGACGACAAAAAAACCGATGATGCCGGTGACTGCCAGACCCAATCCTATATTGATCCAACGCATGGTAATTAATCCTGAACTTTGTTACATGTAGGTGAAATCGGTGCGGATAAAACAGGAGCGCAACATTGAAGGATTGCGCTCCTGTTTTTCAAATACACCAAATCTTAATTGACTTGCTGGTATTTTCCGTCCGTCACCTTGTATACGGAGAAACCCGCGCCCACAACATCCCCTTTTTCATCAAACCCGATGAGGCCTAAAGGAGAGTCGATCGTGATGTCAAACATGGCGGCCCGCATGGCATCATAGTCCAAAGACCCTGCTTCTTCAGCAGCAGCAGCCAGGGCCTGCATACAGGCATAACCAGTAAAGAAAAATGTGCCGGTATTTTCACCATATTTTTTCTGGTGTTTTTCAGACAACTCCTGGTACAGAGGGTTGGCGGATGTATCATTGGGGCCTGTGGCATATACGCCTTCCGCATATTTGCCGGCCAGGTCGGTGAAGCTGTCGCCCTGGATTCCGTCAGCTCCGAAGAAGATGGTGTCCACCCGTTTCTTTTCCAGCAGCTGGACGATTTTGGAGGCATCAGAGTGATATCCGCCC
>JAIVHE010000506.1 GCA_020201255.1 Desulfobacteraceae bacterium | reverse complement strand
TATCCTGGGATTCAATCAGGTGGCACAAAAGCATTTGGGCATGCACACAAAATCAGAAGATCTGGGACAGACCCTGGGCACCTGGCGTATCACAGAAGGCTTTTACCTGGTACTGCCGTTTTTAGGGCCTTCGACACTGCGGGATACGGTGGGCAGGGTGGGTGATTATTTTATTACCCCGGTCAATTATGTCGAACCCTGGGAGCTTGACCTGGGACTTGGCATTGTTGATACCATCAACCAGACATCCTTTCGCCTCGGTGATTATGAAGATCTGAAAAAAGCATCCCTGGACCCTTATACCGCCATCCGGAATGCCTATATCCAGAACAGAAAGAAAAAAATTACACAGTGACCGGGAACAGGTCATTGCGCCGTAAGGGCAGAAAATACCGCATGCGGTGGGATCGGACATGGGCGAGCATCTCCGGATCAATATCCACGGTGTGCAAATGATTTTTTGGGTCCATGGACCGGGATATGAGATTTCCATCAGGTCCGATAACCACAGAAAGTCCAGGAAAACATAATCCTGTGCCATTGTCCCCGGTCTGATTCACCGCGGCAATAAACACCCCGTTGTCAAATGCCCTGGCTGGCAGATGCCGCATCCAGGAAGCAAATTTTTGCGTGGTGCTTCCCCTGGGTGATGCATGGGGTAAAACAATGAGATCCACCTGCTGCAGCGCCATGGCGGTTGATAATTCCGGAAAATGGGCATCATAACACAGCTGGACCCCGAACCTGATTTTGGGATGTTCAAATACCGGGATGCTGTTTCCCGCTGTAAAAATATCTTGTTCATTGGGGGCGGTGTGAATTTTTCGGTATTTACCGTACGGGGCGTTCGGTAAAAATATCAGGTGGGAGGCATATATCTGACCGCTGTCTGTTTTTTCCGCCAGTCCCACAAGAATTATCAGATTCAGTTGATGCGAAATCCGGGTAAATGGTTGGATCAGGTCTTTGTCAATGGTCCGGGCCATTGCATAAATCTGGTGATCACCCGTATAACCGGTAAGATTCATTTCCGGAAAAACCACTATATCCGCTCTTTTTCTGCCTGCCTTTTGAATTATATCAAGGCAGATTTCCAGGTTTTCTGCAAATTTGCCGGCCCTGCAATGGGTGCTGGCAAGACAAATTCTGACCGGTTTCATAATGTAAAATGAGCAGAAATTTTAAATACCTGTGTGGCCGGCAGGTTTAATATGGGACTGACACCGGTTTTTTCGGATATATCATCAAGATGTGCCTGAATCAATTTCCGGGATGGTGCGATAAAGGTAAACCAGATATTGAAAGTATGATCACGCATGTAGTTATGGGTGACCCCGGGGTATGCATTCACCGTCTGTGTGAACAGGTCAATTTTTTTCTGTGTTACGCTTGCCGCGCAAAGTGTGGAATAATAGCCAAGCCGGTCCGGGCTGAAATTCCCGCCGATGCGCCGGATAAGGGCATTTTGCCGGATGGACCGGATCCGGTCCATGAGTGTCTCTTCTGTCAGCCCCAGCTTTTCGGCCAGGACCCTGTAAGGTCTGGCATCAATGGGAAAGTCGATCTGAATCGTATTGAGAATGCGTTTGTCGGTCTCATCAATGGCTGTCATGGGCGCACTCCAAAAAAAAGAATGGGGCAGGGGTCCGGGGTCGGGCGTTACGTCTATAGTTCATAACCTTTGAATTGAGTCTATTTCTTATATTATTTGGGTACAAAAAGAATCAATTCATCTGCGAAGATCTATAATATAAAGGCCCTGTTTTATACAAAACAGGGCCTTTAAAAAAAATCAAATCAATCGAATATGCAGTGAATTATACACATCCGGTAGGTTTGGGAAGACCGGCCATTTTACAGGCGCCTTTGCCCGGGCCTGACGGAAACAGCTCATAGATGTGTTTGAGTTTGAATTTGGTCAGCTTGGAAAGTACCCGTACCATAGGGGCGATACCGTTTTTCTCATAGTAGTCCTGGAGCACTTTTACCAACTGCCAGTGCTCATCGGTCATTTCTTCAATCCCTTCCTGGGTTTTTACATATTCCACCCATTCTTCTGAATAGGAATTGTAATCAAGAAGAAACCCATCCTCATCTATTTCAAATGATTTCCCGTTAAATTCGATTGTTGCCATGTAAACTTTCCTCCTGTAAATTGTTGTATTTTTGCTATCATGTTAAGACATTCTGTCTTGGCTTCAAAGTCGGCCTTGATAATTGAACACTTACCATATCTCAGCAACCTGGGCTTGTCAACAAAGAATCATGCCTGAATATAAAAAATTGATCCATCAAACCCATTGGATTTAATATTCTTTCGGGGTCTGGTTGATTTGAGCCAGTGTGAAGACCGGCCCGTCTTTACACACGAGCTCCTTGCCGATATTGCACCGGCCGCACATGCCGATTCCGCACTTCATTCGGTTTTCCAATGACATGATGATCTGATCGTCCTGATACCCCAGCTTTGTCAGGGCAGGCTGGGTGAATTTGATCATGATGGGCGGTCCGCACACAATGGCATAGGTGTCT
>JAIVHE010000015.1:16114-17535 GCA_020201255.1 Desulfobacteraceae bacterium | reverse complement strand
CCGGTTCCTCAAGGGCAGCCACCAGCCGCCGTGGTTCCGGCATATAATCGGCTTTAAAGTTGGACAGATAGGATTTGAGCTCCAGATGGTCCACCCCGTACTTTTCATTGAGCAGCCGGTAAAACCTAAGAGCCAGCCTGACCCTTTGGTGATCCAGTTCCGTGACACCATCCACTTCGCCGATAAGCCTGTCCAGCGCGTCCTGGCGATACATGAGAAAATCTTCCGGATGGGGCAGTTTTTTTTCTTCCAGATACCGCAGAATAGTTCCGGGTCCATCCACAAACCGGCCGGAACATGGGATTTCATCATAGATGGATGGCGGGACATAGGGTTTCAACGGGGTCTTATCGCCTGTTTTCCAGAAGATAATGACCTGCTGGATGAAATCCACGATGCGGCTGGAACTTTCCACATGGCATTGCTTGCGCAGAAAATGAATGAGCCTGTCCCTTCTGTGGCAGGATTCATCCAGCTGGGTGGAAATATCCCGCAGCCGTCCTTCGGCCCCGATTTCATTAAAAAAGGCCGGCAGCAGACGGGCCAGCTGTTTAACCAGGTTGTACACCCTTTTGATATCAGCATTGAGAAACCGGGTAATATCCCGGGGAAAAAGGTCTGTATCTCTGATAAACACCCCGCCGATGGACAACGAAATAATCAGGGCCGACAGCAGGCGTTTGGATTTTTTGGGCTGCCGGCTGATAAGGCTCAAAAATACCCGTATATTTTTCACATGGGCCGTATTTCCCTTGATCTGCCAGTCTTCGCCGGTGCCCTGGATCATGGGAAACTGGAATCCATGATTCACTGCCCGGTCGATGAAGTGGTTGATCAATTCCACTTTACCGGTTTTATAGACCGCGTCTCCGATCTTTTGAATACAGTCCAGTACCGTTTCCGGATACCGTCCCTTTTGCTCCTTGAACAGGGAAAAAGTCTGGTTGACAATGGGAATATCTTTTTTAAAATCTTCATCTCCGATAAGAAAGGTAAGGGTCTGGTTGATATCATGGAGGCAGTCTTTGTGTATCATGGAAAGACCGGGCACATGGATCACATAAAAAAGAAAGGTCAGTTTCAGGTGCCGGCCATAGGTTTCATCTGTGCACTGTTTTACGATCTGCCTGCCCACAGTTTTAAAAACCGTGACAAAATCCTGAAATCCTGTCAACCGGAGCAACTCTACGGTAAGGTCAGGGGATACACTTGTTTGATTGCTGCACAAGGTCGTAAGCTGCCGGCTCCAGGAGGCTACCCGGGCATGGGAAATCTGATGGAACACCTGTTCAAGTTCGCCGTTAAGCCGCCATTCGTCAATATTTTCCTGCATCCAGACAACAGGATCATCCTGATCCAGCCAATAGGCAAACGTTGTTTTGTAAAACCGTATGAGCAGACGGTTTATGCCCTGCACAAGA
>JAIVHE010000015.1:6859-16103 GCA_020201255.1 Desulfobacteraceae bacterium | reverse complement strand
GATAAAAAAATTTCTGAAAAGAGTACCAGGGCAGCTTTTCCTTTTTCATGGGATTTGTACAGATAAAAATAATGAAGGGAAAAGTGACGGGCTTCACTGACGATAAATTCCCAGTTTCGATAGGGATGGGAGAGTTCTTTGAGAAAAATCTCCATTCTGTTTACAATACCGACATATCCGTCAAAAATTTCCAGGAGCACCTGGAATTTCTCATCAATGGAGACATCCACCCGGGTATCGGAAAGATTCACCTCAAGGGCTTTTGATTTCACGAAACAACCTCATGGTAAAGAAATGCATCATATTTTCACACGCTGCATTCCTATACCAAGCCTGCCTGGTTTTTTCAACTCAAGAATTGCTCAGGATTTCTACCATTTGGTTGATTTGTGCCCAAATTTCTTATATGATCTGAAAATATCAATATGGCAGACTATTCAACCGGATATTTTCTCAGTAACAAGGAGTACCTTTATGAGTGATGCATCACAATTTACGCTGTACAGTGGCGGCCACCGGGGCGCGGAAGCAGAATTCGGCAGACTGGCGGAACAATATGGCATAAAAGAGGTTAATTTTTCCTTTGAAGGCCATAAACCCGATCGACAGACCGGCATCCGGGTGCTCACCCCGGAAGAATTGAAAAAAGGAGATGTCAGCATGGATATTGTGTCCACCCGAATGGGGCGATCCTTTTCCAAAGCAGACAAAATCCGCAAGGTTATTCAGTCCATTTTCCACATGGTCAACAACGGGTACCAGATTTTTGTGGTGGGATGGATACTGCCGGATAAAACCGTCAAAGGCGGCACCGGCTGGGGGGTTGAGCTGGGAAAATTGTTCAACAGACCCTTGTTTGTCTATGAACAGGACCGCAATGACTGGTTTTCCTGGATCGAAAACGACTGGAAAAAGGTAACGCCGGTCATTACCCATAAAAATTTTTCCGGGACCGGTACCAGGAACCTCACGGATGATGCCGCAAAAGCCATGGCAGATTTGTTTGAACGATCCTTTACAAAATAAATTTCAGGGCTCAGGGCCTGCCGGATCTTCTCAAAATGACTGCCCGTCCATCCATGATTCAAAGTCCAGGGACAGTTTCGGAGCATTAGGCAGATCCTGACCCTGTTGCGGTTTCGGGTCCTGTTCCGGATTCCGGCGCCGGTCTGTTTGCCGTTCCGGCTTCCGGTCAAGATGCCGGGTCCTTTGCCGGTCCCACTGCTGGTTCAGCTGCTGGTTCAGCTGCGGTTTATGGACCCGACCCGGTACATCCGGTTTTGTCCCGGCAGATGTCTTGTCTTTGCGGTCATCCAGCAGGATCTGTTTGATGGATGTCACCTGTTCCAGCAGGGTCGCCATCCGGGATTCAATGGCGGACAACCGTTGTTCAACCTGATCTGTCCGGGGCACTTTTACAGGTTCACGGGATCTGCCGCTGCCCATAAGCGCCAGGCACTGGTCCCAAAATATTTCCATGGGCAGATCTTGTGCAGCGCCGTCTTTGAGCTTCATGGCCAGAGACCGGACACACCGGGATGCAGCAGATCCGGGAAACAATATGGTAAAAGGAACCTGGGATACCACGGAAATGGACACATTATTATCACGGGCCACAATACCCAGCGCAGAAATTTTCAGGGACAAAAACTTTTTAACGGTTTCTTTGAGCTTGGCATAGGCGGATCTGGCGGATACAGCCGTTTTCACCTGATTGACCACCACCCGTACCGGGGGCAGAGAGCCGGTGGTTTTTCTGGACAGCACCTTTAACAGGGAATAGGCATCTGTGAGGGATGTGGGTTCCGGTGTGATCACCAGGATGATCTGATGGGATGCCCGGCAGAAGGCCATAACCTGGGCCGATATCCCGGCGGATGTGTCAAAAATGAAATAATCATAATTGCCCATCTGCAAAAACGCCTGGATCAGGTGCCGGGATTCTGCTGCCGTAAGATCCGCCATTTTTTCAACCCCTGAGCTGCCGGGAATAATATCAATACCCTGAAAATTTCGGATCATGATATCCCCCAGTTGCTTTTCACCGGAGATGACCGTATCAAGACCATGTTCCGGAAAAATACCGGTAAGAATATTCACATTGGCCAACCCCAGGTCGGCATCAAACAGACAGACCCTGTGACCGGCAGATGCCAGGGAAAGGGACAGGTTAAGGCTGATACTGGTTTTTCCCACACCACCTTTTCCACTGGTGATGGTAATAACATGTGCCATGGTCAGATTTCCTGTGTTCGGGGGATTGCTGCGATCATTATCCGTGTATCCTGTTTTTCCAGAAAAAACGTAACTGCCCGGCATCGGTATTTTTCAATGACGGCTTGATGCTGTTTCTGAATAAATTGTAAAAATTGTGCTTCCCGCCCCTGCTGATTATGGTGATCCATCTGCTGCCGGGCCTGCGCATATCCTTGGTAAAGCGTTTGTATTTTTTCTTTTTCCTGGAAAGGATCACAGATGGTCACCTGAATATCGGATAATAGCGGCGGTTCTTCAGATTTTTTTTCTGATTTTTTGGAATCAACACTTTTATTGTAAAGGATTTTATAAAACCAGGAAAACCCGGAAAAAGAGACAAAAACAGGGGTGAAACGGTACTGGGGGTATTTTTTGTCCAGTTCTGCAATGAACATCAGGGCATCCGGATCTGTAATTCCGCATAAAAGTGTGTCTTCCTTGAGCACCAGGGGAATGATCTGGTGGCGGCCTGCGGCATCTTCGGGTATGATATGGGACAGTGTTTCCCTTTTTTTGTCTGAAAACACAATATCACTGATGGATCGCAATGGGATCCGATACAGGTCCAGCAGTAACTGCTGGATTACCGGCTTGGGCACCTGGTTTTCTTCCAGTAAAAGGCCCAGAAACGGGATACCGGTTTCAGCGGATCGGGCCTGAAGTTGGGCCACACGGCCGGCTGGCAGAAGATTTTCGGATACCAGCCGGTCCGCCAGACTGATCAGTTTTTTGTTCTGTTTGAGTACCCGAAAGTTTTCCACAGGTGTCAACAGGTTGAGATCACAGAGGATTGACCCGAACAGACGGGATGTTTTGGGGTCTGTGTCATCTTTGGCATCTGCCTGGATGGCCAGCACCCGTTCAATATCGTTGGCATGAATCAGGCCTTCGTTTTCCATAATGGCACCTGTTTTTTGGCCTTTGTTTTCCGTCATGGGACAATCTCCCCGGATACGGGCAGTAAAATCGTGAAACTGGTTCCTTTGTTCAGATGACTGTCACAGGTAATCCGGCCATTGAGCTGCTTGACAATGGAATGCACAATGGCAAGGCCCAGCCCGGCATTTTTTTTCCCTTTTTTGCTGCTGTTATACGGCTCGAACATTTTTTCCATGATTGCAGGATCGATGCCCGGTCCATTATCGGTAATCTGGATCTGAATATGGCCGGGAAGCCTTTTTTTCTCTCCGATGATAATTTTAGCGGAATCCGCCTGAAAACTGGTCCGGATTGTTATTTCACCACCATTTTCCATGGCTTCGGCACAATTTTTTATCAGATTGATGAGCACCTGTTTGATTCCGTTTGCATCCGTATTGATCCGGGGAAGCTGTGGATCCGGTTTCATGACAGCCTTGATCCGCCGGGGCAAAAGCATGGATTTTTTCAGTATTTCCAGCATCCTGGTACACAACTGGTTGACATCCACCATGTCAAACCCTGTTATTTTGGGTTTTGAAAAGCTGGATAATTCGTCCAGAAGCAAAGAAACCCGGCCCATTTCTTCTTTGACCACGGACAACTCCTCCTGGGCCGGATGCCTGCCCGGCAGCTTCAAACTCAGGCTTTCCAGATAATTTTGAATAATGGCAATGGGATTGTTGATTTCATGGATCACCTTGTCGGTCATGGTGGCAAAAGCTTCCATTTTCTTTTCATTGATACGTGCAGCATACGCCTGCTGAAGCCAGATATTTTCCAAGCAGATACCGGTTTGTCTGGAAAAAATATCCACGATGCCCTTGCCGGCGCAGACCTGTTGAAAAAGATCCGTATCTCCGCCCAGGACAATGGTGCCCAGCACCCTGTCGGAAGACCGGATGGGCAGGGCATAAAACCCCCGGGTTTCCAGCAGCCGGAGAATCTGGATATCAGAAACAGCCAGATGGTCTTGCCTTCCGAAGCTGTTCTGGCCGGCTGCCGTTTTAACGCTTTTGACAATCAGGCTGGTCTGATTCAACAGGGGCAGGGCCACACTTTTAATGACCCGAAAATTTTTGTCATGGCTGCTGCATGCACCGGTCAGCAGGTCTTTTTTTTCATCACAAAAAAAGAAAAATACCCGGGGTATCTGAAACAAAATTCTAAACCCCTTTTCCACCACCCCCATGATAGATTCCACATCCTGTGCTTTCAGCAGATTTTCCAGGGTGCCGTAAACCAGCGAAACATCTTTGACGGCAGCTGCTACCTTTTTTTCTGCGCCTGGATGTTCTTTTGCATCACAGTCAATTTCCAGGTGCCTGCCCAGGTCCTGGACATCATTTTGTACCTGTGCAACCATCTGCTCCATGCGTACCTGGTGAATATCCACAAGAGCTGCCAGGTCCGGTATTTTTGTCGAAACTGGCAGGTCTGACGCACAAGACAATTGGTTGGCGGCGTAAATGGTTCTGATATGGGCCATTTCCCCCTGGAGTTTTTCGGCCGGTTCATGGAGAAATAACACGGCATCCGCCACCAGGGGATTGAGCTGCCATTGCTGAAACAGCCAGGCGCTCACCTGGGAGGTATCTGTTTCGAAAACCGCCATTTCAGCTTCTGCGGCTTGTTTTTCCGTTGCCCCGGTTTTCAAGATAGGGGCATATTCTTTGGGAAAGGTCTGCATCAAGACCAGACGGCCGATGTCATGGAGCAGACCGGCCAGAAAAAACTCATCCAGGTTTTCCAGCCCTTGTTCGCGCGCCAGAGTTTCCGCCATGAGTGCACAGGTATAGGAATGATACCAGAACTGTACCATGTTGAATTCCGGCAGCTTTCTGGACAGACTAAAAAAATGCAGGGCTGCAGATGAAATAGCCAGGTTTCGAATGGTGTCCACCCCCAGATACACCACGGCATTTTTGATTGTGGTAACCTCCTGGCGCAAATTGACATAGGAAGATCCCATGATCTGGAGGAGCTTGGCGGTCAGGGAAGGATCAGTGGAAATGATCCGGGTCAACTCCCGGGTACTGGAAGCATCATTGTTGCATGCCTTTACCAGCTCGACCATTATCTGGGGCAGTTGCGGCAGGTGCCGGGACTGTCCCAGTTTTTCATATACGTTTTTCACCCGAATCCGATCCAAAATAATGCTGCGTTGGGGGTTTTCGCTCTTTTACTGATGGTTTTTATAGTTATTTTACCACCACAAATCAATAGGTTTAAAAAATAATCGCAATGATTTTATATGAAAGCCATCGCCGTTAGTACTCAGTTATCAGCTTCCAGTAAACAAATACAAGTTCTTCCCTGCTGGTTACTACCGGCCAACAGCTTTCAATTTTTGTTGTGCCCATCAGGGCATGGCTGTTATTATGTAAGAGTTTGTGATAATACCGATATGAAACCTAAGCCCCAGGGGGGGGGATGTTCCCATGTTTACACCCAATGACCTGATTGATATTGCCGTAAAAATGGAAAAAAACGGCCAGACTATTTATCTGGCTTCTGTGGAAAAAGTAAAAGACAAAAAACTCACTTCCCTGCTGCAATGGATGGCTGATGAAGAAGCAGCGCACCGTGACTGGTTTTTGGAGCGAAAGGATGAATGGGGCTCGGCTTCAGAACAGACAGATTTGGAAACCATGCTCCCGGACGTGATCCGGGAAATGATGGGAAACAAAACACTGTCTCTGGATGAAGTGGATTTTTCCAGGATCCGGTCTGCCTCTGCCCTGCTTGAAACCTTTATGGAATTTGAAAACGACACCATTTTGTTTTATGAATTTCTCCAGGCCTTTATCCAGGACCCCCGGACATTGGCCGGGCTGGAAAAAATCATTCAGGAAGAAAAAAACCATGTGGAAAAATTAGAGGAAATGGTTCAGGCCATTTCCAGCAAAAAAGTCAGAGAACAACCCTTTGATTTATAAAACTGCCTGCAGATCCGGAACCTTCCAATTTCCGCCGTCAGGTACCGAATGCCTGCTTTTCCCGGGTAACTCCCACCCCGGTGTCTGCACCGCAGCTGGTAGCGGTTTCCCCGGATGCGGCAGCGCTTTTGGATCTGGATGAAAAAGCCTGGCAAAGAAGCGTTTGCACAGAAACGCCCGGAATAGGCCCGCAACCGGCCAGGGTGCTCCATGTTATCCTGTAGTTCGTGAACCCTGTCCTGTCACGTCAACGCTGCCGGTTTGTGCACCGTAAGCTGGGGAAAGGGAATTTCCCAGTCGTTTTCGGTACAGGCATCGGTGCACCACCGCTGGATGGCCCGGGATATCCGGTTGTAAAGCGGAGCCATTTTGCCTTCAAAATCAGCAATGATCACAAGGTCCAGTGAAGAGGACCCGGCAGCGCTAAACTCCACCCTGAGGTTGAGCAGGGATTTTTCATAGTCTTCTGCTGCCAGTTGTTTGCGGATATAAGCATCCAGGATATCCAGTACCTCATTTGTAGCTTCCGCCTGGAGATTGTAGGATATGCCGAAACCGATTTTCAGTCTGAAATTCACGGACAGGTTCATTGGAGACATGCCCAGAAAGTCATCGGTCTGGTACACCTTTTTCGCCCCGCCCCGCATGACCAGCTCCACCATTTCATGGGACAGGCTGGTGACACCTCCTCTGGTGCCGTCCGACAGGATCACCCAGTCGTTTTTCCGGCAGGGGAACCAGGGTTCATGGCGCCGAAACGGCCGGGAAGTCAGATCCATGAGGGTTTCAATGGGAACCCGCAGGGTCTGCCCCAGATCAGGATTTTCTAACATGGAATACATGTTGATACGTTTTACCAGCCAGGGAACCCCCTGGTATACAACACGTTCTCCTTCCCGTACCGCTCCGATATTGAGCATCAGACGGCTCTGGTGCCAGAAACGGGGCAGGGTGTGTTTGGCTGCCCACCCCAGGCCCATGAGAAAAATAATGGCCAGGGACAAAAGCACCCAGTCCTCAAACAGATAAAAAACCAGGATCACCACAAGCAGTGCAGCCAGAAAAGTTACAACCCGGAACAACAGATCCAGGGCCCGGAGATGAAACGGCCGGTACTGGGACATGTATCCTGGAATATATTTGACCAGAGACAGGTAGGCAAATCGGATCAGCAGCACGATACCAATGCAGGAAATCAGTGCAATGAACAAAAACAGGCCCCGGGTCTTAAAAAAGTTCTTGATGGAGGCCTGGGTGGTTTCGATAAGAGACTGTTCTTCTGATTCCAGCTCTGCCAGCTGCATCTGGGTAATTTCCAGTTTGCTTGAGATCTGGTTTTCCACCCCCTGCCATTCAGGCACCAGTTTTTCCAGATTCTGTTTTACGGCGTTGTCCTCTGTGCGGGATATCAGGTCCATCAAATTTTCATTGGCCTGCCTGGCAACCGGTTTCAATTGCTGGTAAAAAGACAGTTCATCCTTGAGGCTGGTTTTCTGGCGGGCCTTCTGGGTCATCCGCTTCAGTTCGGTTATTCCCGGCTTTACCAGGGAGACCAGTTCATCTTTCCAGTTGAACTGCTCTTCTTTTTTTTCGTCAAACAAACCAATATCCACCCCGGTGGCAATGCGCTCAAAATCCCTGTTGGCAGAGGCCAGCATCTTGTCGAGTCTGTCCAGTTCCGCTGCCAGATTGTTTTTTTCGGTCTCAGATGTGCTGTCTGCAATGGCCCGTTTTTTTTCAGATATACGCTGTTGCAGGTTCTGCTTGAGAGTAACAATAGATCCCAGCATATCCAGCGATACGGATTCTACCGGCACTGTTGTAGCATCCAAATCCTGGGCACCGGCAGAAAACACCCCACCCAGCATACCTGCCAGCAAACATAATACCGCCACATGCATCCGAATTTTTACCATTCTGCATTCTCTCCCAACAGTGATATTATATGTTCCTCTTTTGTTGTCTTACCGTCTTTACCAGTGCATCCACCCGGGATTGGATCTGTTTTCCCACACTGGCAACAGATTGTGGATCTGCAGGTTTTGGCAGATCCCAGAAAATGGTTTTCGCCCCTGGTATGGGGATCACTTCCGGTTCCAGACACACTACCTGAAACGGCTGGCCATCTGTGAATTTTTCCGCCATGAGGTTATCCACTGCCCCGGGCAGCCGGTATTTAATATCAATGCCCTGTTGTGCCATAAAATCCAGGGCCAAAGGATCGATATCCCGGGCCGGTTCAATACCGGCGCTAAGCACCCGGATATCTGTACCGGCAATATGTTTGGCAAAAGCTGCCGCCATCTGGCTTCTGCATGCATCTTTTCGGGAAACAAAGACCAGGGTCGGCTTGTTCTGCATCGCTGCCATCACCCGGCCGGCAGCTGTTTTGATATCCGCATCCACCCCGGCAATTTCTGCAATGGCACCGGCTGCCTCTACCTTTTTATAGGTCAACGATTCTGCAAATGTTGCAGATATGGCATCGAAAAAATACTTGGCTGTCAGTTCCACTCCTTCAAACAGCCGTTTCCCCCCCGAAGCCCCCACCGCCAGCAGCACACCCTGGCGGGATGCCGCATCAGGATCAGCCAGCTTCAGTTTGTATTTACGACCCCAGAACATCTGGCACCGGTCGATGAGGATCTTTGCCTGGGCCGATACATTGTAGAAAAACACGGGTGATGCCAGTACCACCACGTCGGCCCGACGGATAAGGCCGTAAATGTGCGGCTCCATCTCATCTTTGATGGGGCAGAACCCTTTTTTTTCACACACGATCAATTCTCTGCATGGCCCGATATCCAGCCCGTCCATATGGATCACTTCTGTCCGGGCACCCCGGCTTTCACATTCGCCTAAAAACCGGGTCAAAAGATAGTGTGAATTTCCTTTTTTCCGGGGGCTTCCCTGCAATCCCAGAACAAACATGGCCCTCTCCTTTCATTATCAATAACCGGGCATTGTTGTTCCTGCTGTCCTGCCCGGGCACACCCTTTGTCACCGGGTGCAACGCTTCCATAAAAAGAAGCTATTTCAGACCGGATGTCAAGAAAATCTTGGCAGTACCGGACATTTGTCCCAATGCTGCTTGAAAAATCAAACCAACAGATTTATGCTTGTCAGCAGAA
>JAIVHE010000015.1:0-6828 GCA_020201255.1 Desulfobacteraceae bacterium | reverse complement strand
TTTTCTTTTGGATACGACAAACTGCTCATTGCAACCGGTGCGCGTCCCACCCTGCCTGACCTGCCGGGAAATGAACTGCTCATGCCCTTGAAACAGCTGGAACACGGCCGGCAGATCAAGGATGCCATACAAAAACAAGGGGTACAAAAAACGGCCATCCTGGGCATGGGGTATATTGCGTTGGAAATGTGTGAAGCTTTGACAGATTTAGGTATCCAGGTGAGCATGGTCAAGCCGGGCTCCCGTTTTCTTCCCTGGCTGCCCGGGGACCTGGCACAGATTGTCGAAAAGGAACTGGTCCGCCAAAAAATTGATCTGCATACGGGAACGGATGTCCAGCGCATTACACCGGCAGATACCGGCGGTGTCCGCCTTTTGTGTGACACCATGACCCTGGATGTTGACCTGGTTTTAGGCGCCACAGGGGTTGCGCCATGCAGCGAACTGGCAAAAGACGCAGGTCTGGCGCTCAGTGTGTCGGACTCCATCAGCGTGGACCCATACCTGCAGACCTCGAATCCGGATATTTTTGCCGCCGGCGACTGCGGGGATGCCTTTCATGTGGTGACACATCAAAAGGTGTGGATACCCCTTGCCCTGCGGGCCAACCGGGCGGGCTGGGCCGTGGCGGACAACCTGTTCACGGAAAACACATTGCTCCAGGGGGTGGCAGGCACGGCGGTTTTCAAGGTATTTGACCTGGCTGTGGCCAGATCCGGCCTCACCATCCACGAGGCAAAAGAAGCAGGGTTTGATCCGGTGGAAAATCTGATCCAAAGCCTGTCCCGGGCAAAATGGCAACCGGGTGCTGCCAAAATATATGTGAACATGGTGGGGGACCGAAAAACCGGGCGGCTGCTTGGTGCCCAGGCAGTGGGAGCGGACGGGGTTGCCCACAGGATCAATGCCGTGGCAGTGGCCCTGCATGCCGGGATGTCTGTGGCGGATTTTATCCAGACAGACCTGGCTTATGCCCCGCCTTTTGGTCCCACCTGGGACCCGTTTCTGACAGCAGCCATTCAGCTGAACAAAAAATTATAGCCCGGTACAGGCAAAACCCGTTTTTTTCTTTACTGGCGCCTGCATTGGCAGGTTTTTTTCACCGTGTTATCTTTGGACCTGAGCCGCGGCAATCCCGGCTTTTTCATCCACCCTTGTCAGCAGCAGCCCGCCGATGACAAAAAACAGAACCACCACGGAAACCCCTGCCCGCTGGGAATCAAACACCTGTGTTAAATACCCCAGCAGCAAGGGCCCCATGAATGCCGTAAGTTTGCCGGAAAAAGCAAAAAATCCATAAAACTGGTTTTCCTTTTCTTCGGGAACAAACCGGCCCAAAAGAGAACGGCTGGCACTCTGGTTGGGACCTGCAAAAAATCCCACCAGGATGCCGGATGCCCAGAAAAACGTCTTGTCCGGGGCCAGCACCGCCATCAAGGCTGCCAGGGCCAGGATGGCATTGCTGATCTGAATGGTGGTTTTGCCCCCCAGCCGGTCATCAAAGATGCCCATGATCAGGGCACCGAGGCCGGCGGACACATTCAACACAATGCCGAAAATCATGATTTCCTGAAAACTGAACCCAAATGTGCCGGCCGCATAAATACCGCCAAAGGCAAAGATGGTCACCAGCCCGTCATTATAAATCATCCGGGCCACCAGCAGCCGGACGATCTGTCGGTACTGGCGGATATCTGCAAACGTGTCCTTCAGATCCGCCACCCCGTTTTTCACCACCGTTGCCTTGCCTTTCCGGACCAGTGGACGTGTTTTGGGTACCCACAGGAACAAGGGTATGGAAAACAGAGCAAACCACACCGATACCAGCAGGCAGGTGGCCCGGATATTGGCACCGCCTGTGGTGGAAAACCCGAACCAGGGCACCTCCGGACTGATGAACCCCACCAGGGCAATCACCATGGCTGCCAGGCCGCCGATATAGCCAACCCCCCAGCCCACGCCGGAAATTCTGCCGATATTTTTCTGGCTGGCAATATCGGGCAGGTAGGCATTGTAAAACACATTGGAAAATTCAAAGGCAATGTTGGAAACCACAAAAAAGAGCAGCGCCCAGAACACCTGGCCGGGCTCAACCCAGTACAAGGCTGCTGTTACCACCACCGTCACCACGGTGGAAATAAGCAAAAATTGTTTGCGCAGCCCGCCCTGGTCTGCCAGGGCCCCCAGAATCGGGGATAAAAATGCCACGCAAAGGGCGGTCAGGGTGATTCCTCTGGACCACAGCGCTGTACCGGCAACCGTGTCCGGGGCAATAGCGGATACAAAATAGGTGCCGTAAATAAAAGTGACCACCAGTGTGGTATAGGCGGAGTTGGCAAAATCAAACAAAACCCACCCGAATACCGTCCGTTTATCTGCCGGTGCCGTGATCATAGAGTATGCTCCTTCCTTCAAAAGCCCTTATCAATTAGGGTATGGGTATTTGGTATAAATCGGTTAACAGATCTCCTTGTCTTCGCCAGAATCGGCAGGATTTTATTCCCGGCCGGACCAGGGGCAGATTCGGATGCCCTGCCAGGGACCCGGTGGGCCGTTGTCTGGCCAACCGGTCCGACACCATGGCCAGCAACGACAGGGCCGATGTTTTCACCTGCCGGTTCAGATCCGGTATCCCGGCACTGCAAGGTCTGCCTGTAACCGGATCCTGGTACTGGAATGTCTGATGAAAAAAGGGCAGATCCATTCCCTGGTTGACCGGATAGATCAGGGAAAGGGCCAGGTCCGGCAACCGATGCCGGTTTCGGTTAATGCGGTGTAATATTCGGTAGAGCCACGAATACCGGAACATGGTCTGGTAAAAAGCATGGGAACGGATGGCATATTCCAGGCAGGTTCTGTCCCGGGATGCCGGCAGGTTGAACAGATCGCCCAAAAGGTCAAGCAGTCGGAGATTGGAAATTTCAATCCCGGCCAGAATCCGACCCAGACTTGTTCTGGTTTCAGCTCCTGCCAGATATTGGAAATGAAGATCCAGTGCAGGATGAAATGCGGTATCTGAAAGAATATGACAGATGATGCCGGCCCCCAGTGACAGGGCCGCAGCATGTGGATTGGAAACAGGCATCCGGTCAAAAAACGCGAACACCGGCATCAATGCCCGGACATCGGTTTGATGAAATGAATGGGCCACAGTTTGTATCCTGGTTTTTTTGGGGCCCAGCAGGTAATAAAAAGGAATATCCGGTGCCACAGCCCCGAAAAAAAACAGGTTCTCATGGGTATGGACGGGTTTGTAAAAAACCGAATCAACCGGCAGACCTTCTTTGACCAGGTCGGCCAGGTACCAGTGGGATATTTCTTTGGGCATGGCCTTGTTTCTTTTTTTTAAAAGGTTGCCTTATGCTGCCTGCTGTTCCAGTGCAAGCAGTTTTTTCTTGACATCCAGACCACCGCCAAACCCGGTGAGCTTGCCGTTTTTTCCGATCACCCGGTGGCAGGGAATAACAATGGGAAGGGGATTTTTTGCATTTGCCATGCCCACGGCACGAGATGCCTTGGGGTTGCCGATCCGCAGGGCCAGCTCTCCGTAAGAAATCGTGGTTCCATAGGGGATCTTGGCCAGTTCCTGCCACACCCGGCCCTGAAAAACCGTTCCTGTAAGGACAAAATCCAGGGAAAACTGTGTCAGGGTACCGTTGAAATACCTGTCCAGCTGGAACAGAACCTTTGAAAACGGCTGGTTGGCATATAACCAGTCAGGTCCTGGCGTCACCACTTCTTTTCCCTTGGGAAAACTGATGAACTGCAATTTTTTTTCACCACCCACCAGCAATTGTCCCACAGGAGAGTCATAATAGCAAAAAACCATATCATCTCCTTGTTTTCGATGATCTCATGTATGTATCTCTGATGTTTACCAGAGAATGTACGGGAAATAAACCGGTATTTTTTACCTTTTTGGTTGAAAAAGACGGGTTTCACCGTATACTATTCCTATGGAAATAGAATTGTTTGAAATCCGAGATCATCTTTTTTCCCATCCCCCGTTCCGAAATCTGCCACGGCATGTGGTGGATGCGCTGGTGGAACATATTGAAGTGACGTATTATCAAGCCGGTACTATGATCCTGGAAAAGGGCCGGCAAAACCAGTTTCTGTATTTCATCCGCAGCGGAGCTGTGGAAGTCTTAAGAAGTTCAGGTGAACTCTATACCCGTATGGGAGAAGGGGAATGTTTCGGCCAGTTTTCCCTTTTGCGCAAAAAATCAGTGCGGTATCCAGCCAGGGCCATTGAAGATACCCTGATCTATAAAATACCCGATGCCCAGTTCCAGAAACTGGCCGACACTTATGACCGGTTTGCAGACTTTATGGAAGAAGAGCACAGTGTCCGTTTGAAAAATGCCCTGGGCAGATCGGTTCATGAAAACCGAAATCCCTTGATGGCATCCCAGGTGCGCAAACTGATACGCCATAATATTGTCTGCGCCTCTCCCCATATTTCCATCCAGCAGGCAGCAGTGCTTATGACCGAAAAGCAGGTTTCCTCCCTGGTACTGGTGACAGAGGATCCCCCTGTGGACCAGTCTCCCATTGTGGGGCTGATCACGGACAGAGACCTGCGAAAGCGGGCCATTGCCCCGGGCCTTGCATTGTCCACACCAGTAGAACAGATCATGTCCACCAACATCATCACCCTCCAGACCCGGGAATATGCCTTTGACGCCATGCTGACCATGATGCGTCACAACCTCCACCACCTGCCTGTTCTGGAACGGAACAAACCGGTGGGGATGATCTCGGTGGCAGACCTGATCCGGTATGAATCCCATGGATCCGTCTACCTGGTGGGGAATATTTTTCGGCAGAAAGATGTGGCCGGCCTGGCTGCCATCGCCCCGAAAATAAGCCAGCTTTTTGTCCAGCTGGTGAATGAAGATGCCAATTCCCACACCATCGGAGCTGCCATATCCAGCATAGGCATCAGTATTTCCCAGCGGCTGCTCCAACTGGGGGAAAAACAGCTGGGACCCCCGCCCGTTCCCTACTGCCTTCTGGCGTTAGGGTCCATGGCCAGGGATGAAATGACGGTAGTTACGGACCAGGACAATGCCTTTGTCCTGGACGATACCTTTGATCCAAAAGCCCACGATTCCTATTTTGAAACCCTGGCCCGGTTCCTGAGTGACGGGCTTGACCAGTGCGGATTTCCCTACTGCACAGGTGATATCATGGCCACCAATTTCCAGTGGCGCCAGCCGCTGTCTGTCTGGAAAACCTATTTTACCAACTGGATTGACACCCCTGATCCCGAAGCGCTGCTCCATGCAAACATCTTTTTTGACCTGGAAGGAATTTTCGGCGAAACCGCTTTTGCCGGACAGCTTCGACAACTGGTCCTGGACAAGGCAAAAAACAGCCGGCGCTTTTTGGCCTGTATTGCCAGGAATGCCCTGCTGCGAAACCCGCCCCTGGGATTTTTCCGAAAATTTGTCCTGGAGCATGACGGCCAACACAAAAAAACATTCAACCTCAAACGCCGGGGAACAGCACCCATTGCCGACCTGGCCCGGGTCCATGCCCTGGCCTGCGGCGCCATGCCGATCAATACCGAAGAACGGCTGATCCATATCAAAGACACCCCGCTCCTGACAGAAGGCGTCGGCGATGATCTGCTGGATGCCTTTGAACTGATCTCCATTGTGCGTATCCGTCACCAGGCCCGGCAGGTGGAAGCAGGTACGCTTCCGGACAACAATGTCATACCCGAAAGCCTTTCATCCTTTGAACGTAACCACCTCAAAGATGCTTTTCAGATCGTGTCCCAGGCACAATCCTTTCTCAAATACCGGTACAATGTTTCACCTGCCATGCAGACCGGCATCGATCCTTCCAAAAAATGAGCCCGGCAAACAAAATACCAGACAAACAGCCTTTGGACTGGCAGTCCAAGTCCAGGCTTACCCTTCTGGCTGACCAGGCCAAAGATCCCAGGCTGAAAGCCTTTTACCAAACAGCCCATATTCCCGGGAACACCCCTTTGAAACAGGTGGAATTTCTGGCCCTGGACCTGGAAACCACCGGCCTACACCCCGAAAAAGATGCCATTATCAGTGTCGGATTTGTTCCCCTTTTTTATGACCGGATCCTGTGCAATGGTGCCCGGCACTGGGTAGTCCAGCCGGAACAGGTCAGATCGGACATACAGACCACCATCCACGGTATCACCCATACCCAAATGGGCACTTCTCCGAATTTTTCCACCATCCTGGCCCCCCTGCTCCAGGCCATGACCGGCCGGGTGACACTGGCCCACTACAGTCGGCTTGAACGCGGATTTCTGGACAAAGCGGTTCAGGATCTGACCGGCGATACCCTAAAATTTCCGGTGGTGGATACCATGGAGCTGGAATCCAGAAAGCATCCGGTATTCCGCCCCAATTTCATCCAGCGATGGATGGGGGATAAAAACAGCCCGTCTTTGCGTCTTGCCCATGCCAGAGAACGGTATAATCTTCCCCCGTACCATCCCCACCATGCCCTCACCGATGCCCTGGCAACTGCTGAATTATTTCTGGCCCAGGCGGCGGATCAGTTCACCCCGGACACACCGGTGGCCGACCTGTGGATTTGACTGGTTGTCACCGCGCCACATCTAAAAAGCCAACTCCTCTGCCGGAAAAGTATTTCCCACGGCAAGCATTCCGCCCCTGTTGGCAACCTTGAAAAAAAAAGCCCTGACCAGTGGTGTAACCGGTCAGGGCTTTTTGAAGAATAATCCGGCGGTGTCCTACTCTCCCACACAGTCTCCCATGCAGTACCATTGGCGCTAAAGAGCTTAACTTCCGTGTTCGAGATGGGAACGGG
>JAIVHE010000505.1 GCA_020201255.1 Desulfobacteraceae bacterium | reverse complement strand
GCAAAAGAAGATGACAGCGTTGGTCAAGCCATCCTTTCTCTGCGCAACCGGCTGTTGGCTGAACATCTTGACAAATCGGCTGATGATGTGGCCAGGGCGTTTGCCAAACAGGGTGCAATGAACAAGACCATTGCATCCTTGTCCGAGTCTTCCGGCCGCAGGTTACAAAAACTGGCATTTGACCAGGCCCTGCCTGTTGATGGCGTAGCGATTGTCCGGGACCATGAACTGCTTGACCCGGAAGAGCCCATTGCCTTTGACCGTATGATGGACCGGTTTACCAGAAATGAACAGGGTACGTCCAAAATGCCACAGGTAGTGAAGCTGGCAGGGGTACTGCTGATTCTGCTCGCTCTGGCTGCGGCCTGGCGGTGGTCTCCTCTGGCTGAATGGGCCACAAGAGAAAACCTGGCGGCCTGGGCTGGAAAAATCCAGGACCAGCCCCTGTCTTTTCTGATTGTCATGGGTGCGTATATTGCCGGCGGATTTTTGATGGTTCCGGTCACCTTGCTGGTGGGGGTGACCGCCATGGTATTTGATCCCGTCATCGGTGCACTTTATGCCTTGAGCGGCTGTCTTGTGAGCGCGCTGACCACCTTCTGGGCAGGGGCCGGTCTGGGAAAGCAGATGGTCCGCAAAGTGGCGGGAAAAAAACTCAATCATATCAGCCGGCAAATGTCCAGACAGGGTATTTTGACAGTGGCGCTTATCAGAAATATTCCTGTTGCCCCGTTTTCCCTTGTCAATCTCATAGCAGGTGCCTCCCATATCAAGCTCAAAGACTATGTTCTGGGCACGGCTGCGGGCATGCTGCCGGGCATCCTGGTCATTACCATATTTGCAGACCGTCTGTTGCATACCATACAGCATCCCGGCTGGGTGAATGGACTCATTGCAGCAGCTCTGGCAGTTGTGATGATTGCAGGAAATATATGGGTAACAAAACGGTTGTCCGGTAAAGGGGAAAAAAAATAACATGCATATCGTACATATAGCTGCTGAAAATGACAGTTTATCCGGTGCCAAGGTGGGCGGCGTGGCAGATGTGGTGCGTGATATTGCACCGGCACTGGGAGATCTGGGGCACCAGGTAACTGTTTTGATACCATCTTATGGCTTTTTGCACCAGCACACCGGCACGCAATGGGTGGCGGACATCAGGTTTGCTTTCCGTGGAACAGTGCAGGAAGCGCAATTATATACCGTGCCTGCAAAAACCGCCCATGAAAATGTACGTCATTATGTGATTGAGCACCCTGCGCTGGCGGCAGTGCATGCCGGCACAGGGCACTACCAGATCTATGTGCATGATCCGGATGATCAGCCCTTTTTCAGTGACGGTTCCCGGTTTGCCTGCTTTTGCAGTGCCGCTGCCGCAGCGTTGGTCCAGGAAGCCATACCCCGGGCAGATGTGATGCATCTGCATGACTGGCATATGGCCCTTGTGGCGCTGCTGCGGCAGTGCGATCCTGCCAGTGCACCATTGCAGCAGATCCGGACGGTGTTTACCATCCACAATCTGGCCCTGCAGGGGGTGCGGCCTCTGGCCGGCAGCAGCTCCTCTTTGTCGGCCTGGTTTCCTGATATCTCCTGGCACTGGCTGGATGTGGCTGACCCGCGATGGCCGGATGCCTGCAACCTGATGGCCTGCGGTATCCGCCTGGCAGACAGGGTGCATACGGTGTCCCCTGCCTATGCCCGGGAGATCTGCCGGCCGGATGACCTGCCCGGGTTCCAGGGTGCCCAGGGACTGGAAGCCGTGCTTGCCTATGAAAATGATACAGGGAATCTGAAGGGCATCCTCAATGGCTGCGAATATCCGGAAAACCGCCATGTTCCTGTCATGGCGATGCCGGAAATGTTTTGCAGTTTCCAGCGCCGGATCATGCAGTGGTCTGCCGGGGGGCAGACAGTGTCCAGTGCAAACTTTATCTCCAACCACAACCTGTCTGGCCTGTTACAGCGGCGCAACCGCCCCAAAATGGTGCTGTGCAGTGTCACCCGTCTGACCGGGCAGAAGGTGTCGCTCATGCGCCAGGGACAGGACAACGGCATGTCAGCCATCGCCCGGATTCTTACCGCCCTGGGAGATGACGGGGTGTATGTTCTTCTGGGAACGGGCCATGACGCGTTTGTGCGGTTTTTCACCCAGCTGGAAGCCTGGTTTCCCAATTTTATTTTCCTTCACGGATTTTCAGATCAGGCGGCCCGGGTCCTTTATGCCAATGGGGATCTTTTTTTGATGCCCAGTTCGTTTGAGCCCTGCGGCATCGGTCAGATGCTGGCCATGCGGGATGGACAGCCCTGTGTGGTGCATGCTGTGGGCGGATTGCGCGATACCGTCATTCATGGGGTGAACGGGTTTTGCTTTGGGGGCGGCGATCTGGATGAGCAGGCACAAAATTTTGTTGATACCGCCTGCCAGGCCATTGAACTGTTCAAAAGCGATCCGGACAAATGGCAGCAGATAAAAAACAATGCTGCCGCAGCCCGGTTTTCGTGGCAGCATGCCGCACAGCAGTATATGGAAAAATTGTAC
>JAIVHE010000504.1 GCA_020201255.1 Desulfobacteraceae bacterium | reverse complement strand
AAAAAATACAAATGGCAGGATCATCAAAGTGCAGGGTTCTTTTCAGGACATCACCGAGCGCAAGCGGGCTGAAGAGAAGTTGGCCCACTCACAGAAACTGATGCAGTATATCATTGAACATAATAACAGTGCAGTTGCTGTTCATGACAGAAATATGCATTATCTCTATGTCAGCCAGCGGTATCTGGATGATTATAAAGTGAACGAAGACGATATCATTGGAAAACATCATTATGATGTTTTCCCTGACTTGCCGCAGAAATGGCGGGATGTTCACCAGAAAGCACTGGCGGGAGAAATTTCCAAAGCGGACAGAGATTCCTATTTTCGAGATGACGGAACAATTGTATGGACCCGTTGGGAATGTCGCCCCTGGTATGAGCAAGATGGTTCAATCGGCGGGATTATTGTTTATACAGAAGTCATTACCGATTGGATCGATGCTGAAGAAAAATTGCGGAGTTCACATGAAAGAATGCTCACGATTCTGGATAGTATTGACTCAACCGTTTATGTGGCAGATATGGATACCTGTGAAATTCTGTTCATGAACAAAAAGCTGATCACTGATTTCGGCGGGGATAAAACCGGTGAAATTTGTTACAGAGCATTCAGGAAAAATTCAGCACCCTGCGAATGCTGTACCAATGATCAGCTGATCGACAAACACGGAAAACCGGCCTGTGTCCGTATCTGGGATGACATGAATCCTGTCACGGGCAGGTATTATATCCGGAGAGGATATCGATCTTTCCTGGAACCCTGCTAAAAGATTATGGCCAGTTAAAATGGACCCGACCCAGATTGATCAGATCCTTGCAAATCTGTGCGTGAATGCCAGAGATGCCATTTCCGGAGTGGGCAAACTCACCATAGAAACCGGAAAGAAAACATTTGATGAAGAATACTGCAAACAACACTCTGATTTTATCCCCGGTGATTTTGTCTTGCTGGCGGTCAGCGACAATGGCTGCGGTATGGACAAGGACACCCTGGACAATTTATATGAGCCGTTTTTCACCACCAAGGAGGTGGGCAAAGGCACCGGCCTGGGGCTTGCGACAATATATGGCATTGTCAAACAGAACAAAGGCTTCATAAGTGTATACAGCGAACCCGGCCAGGGTTCCACCTTCAAAATTTACCTGCCCCGGTTGGTTGCCAAAGAAGATGCTGAAAAGGTCGTTCCTGAGAAAAAAGCAGTCTCCGGAGGAACAGAAACCATTCTGCTGGTGGAAGATGAACCCACCATTCTCAGGATGACCCGGATGATGCTGGAACGTAAAGGATACACTGTGATATCCGCAGCCACACCTGCTGAGGCTATAGAAAAGGCAAAAAATCATTCCGCCGTCATTGATCTGCTCATGACCGATGTGGTTATGCCACAGATGAATGGACGAGACCTGGCAGGGCAGATCACTGCGCTTTACCCTGATATAGGACTGCTGTTCATGTCCGGATATACATCCAATGTTATTGCCCACCAAGGGGTGCTGGATGACGGGGTGGCATTTATCCAAAAGCCTTTTTCAATGGCGGACATGACGATGAAGGTTCGAGATGTTTTGGATACGGCCCCGGATAAAGTTCAACGATAATCCGATACCGGAAATTTAACGAGTGGATTTGATAAAGCATACCGAAAAGATTCCCAAAGATGGTATAGATGATAAAGGGTACTGGAATCAAATCGAGGCATATTTAGCTGAGCATTCTGAAGCACAATTCAGCCATAGTATTTGTCGGGAATGTGCCAAAAAATTATACCCGGGTATGGACCTGTATGATGACTGATCGGTTCCAAGGATAATCCACTGCATGACTATTTATAGCCTGGATAAGCTGCTGTTCAATGAAATTGGGCAGAAGGGAATTGACAATAAGATGCCGGGGTTTTACCTGGATTCCAGAACAATGGCAGATTCTTGATTATGCGTGCTTTAGTTGCGAATACCGAAAAACATAAAAAGGAGGCCCTCCCCCATGAGTATCAAGAAACTATATTTAAATACTAGGCCGATTTGCAAGGTCACCTTCCGATTATCAAAGGAAGAGGCCAATGATGCGAAACGGGTTTTTCTTGTCGGTGAATTCAATAAATGGGATAAGGTTGGAACTCCCATGAAAGCATTGAAAAATGGATACTTCACCGTCACTCTCGATCTTGAAACAGGACGGGACTACCGGTTCAGGTATTTTTTTGATCATCTCTATTGGGGAAATGACCCTGAAGCCGACCGTTACGAGTACTGTTCTTTTGGAAACTGTGACAACAGCATTTTAAGTCTTTAACTTTTCAAGTCATAGAACAATAGATTTTTGGCTTGTAGCTTTTTTCGATGGCCGATCTGGCTAAAAAAGTGCGGGAAGTTTTGGATAAAGCATCAGATGAAACTCAAGGATGATCCACTACTTGATCTTTCATGGCCCGGAAAAATAATGAATACCAATTGTATTCAAAACCTGATATTGTCGGTTGGCACAGTAAAGATTGGGCAAGTTAACTTGAACCTGACAGCATGGCTTAAATTTCTTTTTTGCAAAACGCATCCGGATATTAATGGTATGATATATGGCTGAAAAACCTACCTATGAAGAAGTTGGAAAGACTGAAGAAGCGTTACACGAAAGCGAGATGCGCTATCGTGCCATTGTGAGAGCTTTTGATGGGTTGATATATGTCTGCTCGCAGGACTATTGTGTTGAGTTCATGAACGAGCGATTCATCGAGCGCACCGGTTATGACGGAACTGGAGAATTGTGCTACAAGGCGCTGCACAATCTCGAATCTATCTGTCCGTGGTGTGTCAATGAACGCGTATTAAAGGGCGAAACGGTAAAATGGGAAGTGCTGAGCCCCAAGGATAACTGTTGGTATTATGTGGTCAACACCCCCATCTATCACGCCAATGGCTCAATGTCCAAACAGGCGATGATTCTGGACATCACCAAACTAAAGCAGGTCGAAGCGGAACGTGAAAAACTCCAAGCCCAGCTCGCCCAGGCCCAGAAAATGGAAGCCATCGGCATCCTTGCCGGCGGCATTGCCCATGATTTTAACAACATGCTGGGGGTAATCTCAGGCCGGGCGGAACTGGGCCTGAAAAAGACCGCCCCAACCGATCCTGTGCACAAGGATCTTGAACAGATCCTCAATGCTGCGGGCCGGTCCGCCGACATCACCCGGCAGCTGCTGGCCTTTGCCAGAAAACAAACCATCGCCCCGAAGGTAATCGACCTGAACCATACCGTGGCCAACATGCTGAAAATGCTGG
>JAIVHE010000503.1 GCA_020201255.1 Desulfobacteraceae bacterium | reverse complement strand
GTGGATGGGAATTCAATATTGATACATTAGAACAAAATTGGACGGAAGAAACCTTCCGTATTCATGAAGTTGATCTTAATTATGACCACACCATTGAGAACGGAATTAATTTTTATACTCCTGCTTCAAAACCCATAATTGCAAACGCAGTCCAACGGGCAATTGAGTTTAAAGAGCCTTTTGATTTGGAACTGCAAATTATAACCGCAAAAGGTAATCTCCGACATGTTCACACAATAGGAAAAATCGATTTAGTAAACCGTAGACTATTTGGATTCTTCCAAGATATCACCGACCGCAAGCATGCTGAAGAAAATTTGCTGAAAAGCGAACAGCATTTCAGGCGGATTCTTGGGGTTGTCCCGGATATGATTTCGATCCACGACCCGGATATGAATATCCTCTTTAGCAACTGGCAGGGATTAGCTGCTGTTCCTGAAGAAAAAAGAATTGAGAATACAAAATGCTACAGAACTTACAGAGGGTTTGAGGATGTTTGTCCCGAGTGTCTTGCCAAGGAAGTCTTTGACACACGTGTTTTAATCCGAAAAGAAACACAATTGCCTGATGGCACATGGTTTGATATAAGGGTTATTCCTCTTCTGGATAAAGACGGCAACGTAGAATCTTTCATGGAGTGGGTTCGGAACGTCACCGAACTTAAAAAAACCGAGGAATCATTACGTCAGGCACAGAAGATGGAATCCGTGGGCCGTCTGGCAGGCGGGGTGGCCCATGATTTCAACAACATGCTGGGGGTGATCCTGGGGCATACGGAACTGGCACTGATGCAGGCAGATGAAAATCACGACCTGTATTCCGACCTCAAAGAAATTCAGAAAGCGGCTGAGCGCTCGGCTGATATCACAAAGCAGCTGCTGGCTTTTGCCAGAAAACAGACCATTTCCCCCAGGCAACTGGATTTGAACGATACTGTGGAAAGTATGCTCAATATGCTGCACAGGCTCATCGGTGAAGACATCGACCTGGTCTGGCAGCCGTCCGCCCATCAGTGGCCCGTGAAAATAGACCCGACCCAGATAGACCAGATCCTTGCAAATCTGTGCGTGAATGCCAGGGATGCCATTTCCGGGGTGGGCAAACTCACCATTGAAACCGGAAGAAAAACATTTGATGAAGAATACTGCAACGAACACGCTGGCTTTATCCCTGGTGATTTTGTGCTGCTGGCAGTCAGCGACAATGGCTGTGGTATGGATAAAGAGACCCTGGACAATCTGTTCGAACCGTTTTTTACTACCAAAGAAGTGGGCAAAGGCACGGGCCTGGGTCTTGCCACCATTTATGGTATTGTTAAACAGAACAATGGATTCATCAATGTTTACAGCGAACCTGGTCAGGGTTCCTCCTTCAAAATATACCTGCCCCGGTTGGTTGACAATGAAGAAACAGACAAGGCCGTTCCTGAGAAAAAAGCAGCCATCGGAGGTACGGAAACCATTCTGCTGGTTGAAGATGAACTCACCATTTTACGAATGACCCGCATGATGTTGGAACGGAAAGGGTATTCGGTTTTACCTGCAGCCACACCGGCAGAGGCGATAGACCTGGCCAAAACTTATGCAGATAAAATTCATTTGCTAATGACGGATGTAGTCATGCCGGAAATGAACGGCCGGGACTTGGCTGGACAGATCACTGCGCTTTACCCTGATATAAAACTGCTGTTCATGTCCGGATATACATCCAATGTCATTGCCCATCAAGGGGTGCTGGATGACGGAGTGGCATTCATTCAGAAGCCATTTTCAATGGCGGACATGACGGCGAAGGTTCGGGAGGTTGTAGATAAAGCATAAAATGAAGCTCAAGTATGATTATCCTAATCAAAATTATCCAAAATCTGAAATTGTAAAAGATACCGTTTGTAATCGTAATGTTTTTTGGCCAAGAAACTACCATCTTCAGGGATGTGTTTGAGGGTAGCAAAACCCCGGACCATGTCTATCATTCCGGGGTTTACACCCTTCGCAAAATGGTGAGAACTGGAAGAGGTAAGTGCCGTTATCCATAGAAACAGGCCAATATTACATATGGTATTGGCCTATTTGAAACAGTTCCTTACAACGCAATCAAAGCTACTCTGATATTTGTTTTTACTCCATGATGTCGATGTCTACGTGGTTTTTATAGAGTTGAACATAGGTCCAGTGTTGTACTGGACCTATGAATGAAATAACGGAGTCAGGCCTTGTCTGGTAGTTTCCAAGCAATGAGCATGAAAATAACCCCGATAATTAAAGCCAGTAATGTGCCTGGAATCATGGGCAGCAGTGCCTGAAATTTGTCTGAACCTGTCGCCAGCATCACTTTCCCACCGGCAATTTTGTTGAACAGCCAGGTTCCCTGAATACTGCCGTAAATCAATGTGTAAATCAAAGCACCCAATAATCCCCCGCCCACAAAGAACAAAGCGTCTTTGCGACCATCTGCCAGCGCAGTCAAGCTTGTTCCAGGACAGTATCCGGCCACGGCGAATCCAAGACCGAGCATTGCACCCCCAACGATCACACCGACGTAACTG
>JAIVHE010000502.1 GCA_020201255.1 Desulfobacteraceae bacterium | reverse complement strand
TGATGTCCCAAAAAATTCACACACCATGGGCAAATCGGAATAATGGGGCCGCAGCCCGGCCAGGGGGTTCACCTCGATAAAGCAGGGGTTGCCTTCTGCATCACACCGGATGTCGATGCGGCCACCGTCCCGGCATTCCAGCACCTGCCAGGCTGCCAGGGCCAGGGCCTCCACATCCCGGATCAGCGGATCCACATCTGGCGATAACGGCAGGTACTGGACCCGGCCTTTCCATCCCTCCTTGTTTTCAAAGGAGTATATATCCTTTCCCTGGTCGGCCAGTACAATGATCTCCATGGTACCCATCACCTTTGCAAAGGGGCCGGTACCCACCAGGCCGGTGGTGAATTCCCGGCCGCACAGAAACTGTTCGATGAGCACGGGCTGACCGAACTGGTTCATCAACTCCCGGCAGATCCGGGGCAGATCCTGTCTGTGCCGGACAACGGAATCGGTGGTGATGCCCATGCCGGTTCCCTGGGCCACGGGTTTGACAAAATACGGGGGATCAAAGGGTACCCGGCGGACATCCTCCGGGTCGGCGGCCAGGAAAAAATGGCCCGTGGCAAGTCCGGCATCCCGGATGATGCGCTTGGTCATGGCCTTGTGCAGGCTCAGGGACATGACCAGGGGGTCTGAAAAGGTATAGGGAATCTGGTACAGTTCCAGAATGGCCGGCACCTGGGCTTCCCTGCCCATGCCATGCAGGCCTTCGGCAATGTTGAACACCAGGTCCCAGCGTTCGCCCTGCACCAGGCGCTCGGTCAGCTGTATGCCGCTGCCGATGCGCACCGGGGTATGCCCTGCATCCAACAGGGCCTGTTCAATGGCCTCGATGGTTTCCACTGAATCGAATTCCGCGGTTTCAAGTTCCGTATATCCCATGTCCAGGTAGTCCTGGCGCAGGTCATAGGTCAATCCGATGATCATTGTTTTTCTCCTGTGTTCTGTAACCCCTGCGCAGGCATTGCCTGGACCGGATCGGGATAGGTAAATGGTTTGTTTTCATAATTGGTCAGCATCAGTTCTTCTGTGGTGTGGCCGCATACATAGTCGGGCATCAGCGGAATCTTACCCCCGCCCCCCGGGGCATCCACCACATAGGTGGGCACGGCATACCCGGTGGTGAAGCCCCGCATCCCCCGGATAATATCCAGCCCCTGGTTTATGGTGGTTCTGAAGTGACCGGACCCGGTGATGGGATCACACTGGTACAGATAATAGGGCCGCACCCGCATTTTCATCAGTTTGTGCATCAGGTCGGTCATGGTTTCTACTGAATCATTGATGCCCTTGAGCAGCACGGTCTGGGAACCTAAGGGGATACCGGCATCCGCCAGCATGGTGCAGGCTTTGTGGGTTTCAGGGGTACATTCATCCGGGTGGGTGAAATGCAGGCTCAGCCACAACGGATGATACTGCTTGAGCATTTTCACAAGTGCCGGCGTAATGCGCTGGGGCAGCACCGCAGGCACCTTGGTGCCGATGCGGATGATCTGCACATGGGGAATCTGGCGCAACCGTGAAAGCACCCATTCCAGCCGGTCATTGCTGAGGGTCAGCGGATCACCGCCGGACAACAGCACGTCACGGATGGTCGGGGTGTTGCGGATATATTCTATGGCTTTTTCCCATCTGGCCCGGCTGGCCAGTATGCCGCCGTGACCCACTACCCGGGACCGGGTGCAGTACCGGCAGTAGGTGGAGCAAAAATCCAAAAGCAAAAACAATACCCTGTCCGGATACCGGTGTACCAGTCCGGGAACCGGGCTCTGATGGTCTTCGCCAAGAGGATCGTCAGACTCGCAGGGCATTTTGATCCATTCATTGACCGTGGGAACAACCGACCTGCGCAAGGGGTGGTCAGGGGTGCTGTCTGAAAAAAGACTCAAATAATAGGGGGTGATCCCCAAAGGAAGCTGGGAAGATTTGTCGGCAAGAAATTCTTCGGGATAAAGGGGAAGTATCTGGTTGAGCTTTTCATATGTGCGCACGCGGTTGCGCACCTGCCATTGCCAGTCATGCCAGTCCCGGGTGGAGGCCTGGGGGAAAAAATTTTTAATAAATGCACGGGTTTTCGGGGTGGTTTTGGCAAGCCCTTTTATGGATCTTGTTTTTACAGGGACGATGAAGGTGTGCCGTTTTTGGGAAGCAGGGCTGAAATCGGCCACAGGAGAAGGGTAAAAAGAATTCAAAACAAGCCTGCCGCTTGGAGGCTCGTCATCTTCAATGATAAGCGTTTCTGCACGTGCGTCTGCTTTTTGCATGATGTCTCCTTTTGTTTTGCCTGGTTGGATAATGTATCCGGTTTTTTGTCACCGGCCGGTAGGGCCACGCCGGTGTTCAGATATGTCCTTAGCAACCATCATGCCTGAACGAACAATAAAATTTGCTCCCATGCTGCCTTCAAACACGCTGTATTGCAGGCAGCATGGGGGGCAGTGGCAACAACAGGAATCTGTATGTCTGATCTGCATAATACCAAACCCCGCACCTGGACGTGGCAGGTCTGATTTTTTTGTCTGCCCATGTGTTTCGTACAAATT
>JAIVHE010000501.1 GCA_020201255.1 Desulfobacteraceae bacterium | reverse complement strand
TTTCCCGGAAAGAAATGTTGGTAATGTCAAATCTGTTTCCTGGGTGGGCGGGTTTCATCACAGCTATTATTGGGCAGCCTGACCCGTCCAGCTGGGAAACGTAAAACATTCCAGAAGTTCACCGCCGCATACTGACCAAACAGGCAGTATGGCTGGATTCGTACGTCCATAATCGCTACCGATTTGTTCAATTTTCCCTTTTTTCCCCACTGTTTTCCAGCCAGCTGGAGAACCAGTCTGCAGTTCTGGCAGATTTGGTTAAATTTTGCCTGCGTTTTCCAGTTAGCAATGGCTAACTTTTCAGTGAAAATCCAGGATTTTAATTTTTTCCCAGGACACGGAATAAATACGAGGGACACAATCTTGATTATTCCCTTGACGGAATGTATTTTTGATTCTATAATTTACCAATGAGTTGGGATGTTGAATATACAGACGAGTTTGAAAGTTGGTGGGATACCCTCACGGAAAAGGAACAAGTGTCCGTTGCCGCATCTGTAAGACTGCTTGAAGCATGTGGACCGAATCTTGGATTTCCACATACCACCGGCATCAAGGGGTCGGAACATAATCACATGAGGGAATTGCGTACCCAGCATGAAGGGAGACCGTTACGCACCCTGTATGCCTTTGACCCCCGCCGAAGGGCCATCCTGTTGATTGGCGGGGATAAAAGCGGAGACAAACGGTGGTATGATGTCCACATTCCCATTGCTGATCGGATTTATAATGAACATCTGTCACAGCTTAAAAAAGAAGGGGGAAACATAGATGGCTAAAAAATTTGAGTTGCTTCGTGCAAAAATGTCACCGGAGGCGCGGGCCATGGCAGACAAGAAAGCACAGGCTATGCTGGGTGAAATGCCGCTGAATGAATTACGCCAGGCCCGTGGACTATCACAGAAAAAACTGGCTGAAGCCCTACACATTCAACAGCCTGCCATTGCAAAAATGGAGAAGCGCACAGACATGTACATTTCCACACTGCGCAGCCATATCGAGGCGATGGGTGGCAAGCTGGAGGTTTTAGCAAGCTTCCCGGAAGGTAGTGTCAAAATTAATAATTTCTCGGATCTTGGATAGGGTTGTAAAATATTCACTCAAACATGAAACAGTCTCAGAAAAACCCTGGGAAAAAATAACCACCGAATACCCAGCACAAAAACCCACCAGATCACCCTGCCCCGGTCACAAAAACCCAGGCACTGAAAACCGGCTACCACAAACCCCGTTTAGTTAACTTTCAGGCAATGACGTATACCAGTTTATCAACTTTGATATAACCGCTCTCTATGCCCACAAAAACAGCCCAGAATGAAGACATAGTTTTTCGGTCTGGAATCAAGTCCATATTTTCAATGCTGATGCCTTGCATCGGCCCCACCAGGCTTACCATGCAGTCAATCACCCTCCCCTCTCAGTCCAAACCTTTCCTCAAAACGGCATCATCCTGGCTCTTATCCCTTAACAAGAAATCTTTATAGGAATACCCGAACTGAACTGCAAAGTAGGCAAACATATAAGGTTTTCTCCCCCGGATCAAATTCCAGAAGCACCGGAAAAACCCCTCCTCCATGGAGTATATGTCAAAGGCATCATCCAAGGATTCAAACTGCTCGTATATCCAGTCAACACAAAATCCTGTTCAGTTAACTCAGAGCTAAGCCCCCGGCTATGCCGGGGAGAATGACAAAAGCTATGCTGTAGTATTTATAAAAAAGCTCCTTTCGGTAAAATACCGGGATTAGGGATAGTCCGGGATTTATAGAAAGGAGCTTCAAGATGAAAAATAGTCTATCACACACAGTTTGGGAGTGCAAATACCATGTTGTCTGGGTGCCAAAACGTCGAAGGAAGATTATATATGGAAAGTTGCGCACAGAACTGCGAACGATATTGCAAAAGCTATGTAAATATAAAGGAATAGAAGTCATAGAAGGGACGCTATGTGCTGATCATGTTCACATGTGTCTTGCAATTCCACCCAAATATGCGGTTTCGACCATAGTAGGGTACCTGAAAGGTAAAAGCGCTATGATCATGTTTGAGAAGTACAGCAGGGTGAAGAGGAATTTCAAGGGGCATAGTTTCTGGGCAAGAGGCTATTACGTGAATACGGTTGGATTGGATGAAGCAAAGGTACGCAAATATATAAAGGATCAAGATACCAATGAAATGGTGGATGATCGCTGGAATTCCAATCCGGAAAGTGATCCCTTTTAGGGAAGCCGGTATTCTTGGTAAGAAAGTTTGCATAAGAAAATAATAAATTGAGACATCCGGGCTATTCCTCACAACAAAGCATGTGGAAATGGCAGTCCCCCTTTAGGGGGGCCAGTAACAATGCCCTTATAGGGCTAATCAAGCCACCGGCTATGCCGGTGGTCATGACTTTCGGGATCATCCCCCATAAGCCGGAGACAGGGTATGGCTATATCCGTAAAGGAAAGAAGCTGGGTGACAGCGGCTGAACACATCACCCACCGAGAGGTATTCAGACCCTGGGGATCCTATGACAGCATCGATATCGGGGGCAGATACCAGGTCAAA
>JAIVHE010000199.1 GCA_020201255.1 Desulfobacteraceae bacterium | reverse complement strand
GCTGTATCCCCTTTTGCCCAGGGTTCGGTTTTGGTGACCGTAAGGGTGATAAAATTGGGCAGGGTCACACCAATGGGTTTCTGGTTGTGCAGCAGCACCGTGCAGACCGTATTTTCCTTGAGCAGATCCATCACATCCTCTAGCTCGTTCCGGGTGAGAAAAATCTGTTCATAATTGCCGGTATGCATGAAACAATAGGCATCCCTGTCTGCATACAGATATTCCATTTCCTGTTCTTCCAGGTCGGCTTTTTCAAATTTATCCCCGGACCGGTAGGTTCTTTCAAACTGTGCGCCGGTGATCATATTTTTGAGTTTGCATTTATAAAGGGACTGGCCTTTGCCCGGTTTTTTAAATTCAAACCCCACGATAACATGGGGTTCACCGTCAATTTCAAATTTCAACCCTTTTCGTAAATCAGATGCTAAATACATGTATTGCTCCCAGTTGTGAACTTTTCAATTAAAATATGGTACCGCCCTCAAATTATTCTGCCCAATAAATCATAATACAGGGATATTGGCAAGATCCAGATAAAAACATCTTGCAATTTTACGCGGTTTATAGGAAATTAAATAGTTTATAAATTACTATTTCAGGAAAACATATAATGATCATCGTTATTGATTTTGGATCCCAGTTTAATCAGCTCATTGCCAGACGGGTAAGGGAACATAATGTGTATTGTCAGGTGGAACCGGCAGATATCTCCCTTGACAGAATCAAGGAACTCAATCCCAAAGGTATCATTCTTTCAGGAGGGCCGTCCAGTATCTATGAAAAAAACAGCCCGTCTGTGGACACCGCCCTGTTTGATCTGGGTATTCCAGTGCTTGGAATCTGTTACGGTATGCATTATATGGTACATGCCCTGGGAGGGGTGATCCAGCGTGCCCAAAAAAGAGAATACGGGTTTGCAAGATTGCAGATCCAAACCGAGTGTCCGTTGTTCAAGGATATGGAATCAGCTTTTCAATGCTGGATGAGCCACGGCGACAGTGCCAAAGAACTGCCCGAAGGCTTTGTGGTGACCGCTTCCACAGAAAACACCGCCATTGCTGCTGTGGCCGACCATAAAAAGCAATTTTACGGGCTCCAGTTTCATCCGGAAGTGGAACATTCCATCAACGGCTCTTTGATGATCAAACATTTTTTATTCGATGTATGTCTTTGCGAAAAAAACTGGACCATGACATCTTTTGCGGAAGGCGCCATTGCCCAGATCAAAGATGCTGTGGGGGATCAAAAAGTGATCATGGGCCTTTCTGGGGGTGTGGATTCTTCAGTGGCTGCCACCCTTATCCACAAGGCCATCGGAAAAAATCTGTATTGTATTTTTGTTGACAACGGGCTTTTGCGGCACAATGAAAAAATCCAGCTGGAAAAACGGCTGGTTGCCAACCTGGACATGAACATCAAATTTGTGGATGCCGGTGAAATCTTTCTTACCGCCCTCAAAGGAATTACCGACCCGGAAACCAAACGCAAAATTATCGGTAACCTGTTTATCCAGGTGTTTGATGCTGAGGCAAAAAAAATTCCAGGGGCCGGTTTCCTGGGACAGGGAACCCTTTACCCGGATATCATTGAATCCAGATCTGCCTTTGGCGGCCCTACTTCCATCATCAAATCCCATCATAATGTGGGCGGACTTCCCGAAAAAATGAAACTCAAACTCATTGAACCATTGCAGCTTTTGTTCAAGGATGAGGTTAGAAAACTGGGATTGACACTGGGAATTCATGAAGATCTGGTATGGCGACAGCCGTTTCCCGGCCCGGGACTTGCCATCAGAATCATGGGGGATATCACTCCTGATCGTCTGAATATCTTAAGACAGACGGATACCATTCTATTGGAAGAAATCCGCAATGCCGGTCTTTACAGAAAACTGTGGCAGTCTTTTGCCGTGCTGCTGCCCGTAAAAAGCGTGGGGGTTATGGGCGATAAAAGAACTTTTGCCAATTGCGTAGCCATTCGAGCGGTGAACAGTAACGATGCCATGACGGCAGACTGGGCAAAACTGCCCCACGAACTTTTGGGAAAAATATCCAACAGGATCATCAATGAAGTGATTGTCCAACCGGGTCACTATTATCTCGGTGATGCTGCCGGTGCTCATCGGTGCTGTCCTGTTTTTCATTTATCTGGACATAAAGGACCAGGTGGTGGATGTGGACATCTCCAAAACAAATCAAGTGGAGCACATGATCCGCAAGTCTGAAGAAAAACTCAATGCCCTGGATGTGAGAATCGCCAAAAACCAATTTGATCTGGATGAAAAGCTGCCGCAGCTGGAAAAAAAACTGGCATCCCTGGAAACCCAGATGGCACAAATCATCGCATCCAAAGCAGATGTGACCACGTTGGATGACAGCATTGCACGACTGGATACGGCACTGGCAAAGCAAGACCAGCGGATCCGAAACAATGCAGCCCAGAACAAAACCAATGTGGAACAAATGGAGCGTATTAATGGGTCCCTTCTCACCGCTGTGCAGGAAACCCAGGAACAGGTTGAAAAGATATCCCGGGACATGGAAAAGAAGATATCATCCCTCAAAGAATCCATGGATACCAGGATTGTCGATCTTCAGACAATGCAAAAGAATCTGAGTCTTCTGGACAAACAGATCAAAGATGTGGAAAAACAGATCATGAACCGCAAAGAAATTTCCCAGCGGTTTGCAGACCTGGAAAGCGCCTTGAAAAAAGCCATTTCAGAGCTGCAGGAAAAACTGAGAAAACCGGCATCTTCTGCCGGGCTTTTACTGGATAACCAATCCAAAAAGCAAACAACCGAATCCAGTGACACAAAGGCCGACCCCCTTCCGGACACAGCAGTTCCTGTCACAGATTCCATATCCGAAGACAACCTTACCCAGTAAGACCCATGCTCTGGATGAATAGGGTCAGCCTTGTTTTATGGAAAATTGGGTTGAACTCTCAGGCGAATTGGGGTATATCTGCATTATCTGCCGGACCACCCATTGACATAAGGAACCGTCATGTCCAAACAACACCCTGAATGCCCCCTTTACAATCACTCAACCTGCAGAGAACTGCATAATCCCAAGCTTTGTGCCATTATTCGGGAGGACCGGATGTGTTTAAAAAAACAGCAAAAAACCAAAAAAGATGGCCCGGATGAATCCCCCGGTCAGGAATCCGGCACCGATTCCCCTATTTGACCACCAACCACCAGTCTGTCCCCTGGATGGATCACTTTATGTAAAGAGATATTATTGATCCGCAGCAGAGAAGCCAGGGGCATTTTGTAATTTTTGGCAATACTGATCAGGCTTTCACCGGATTTTACCACATGAATCCGCGTATTTGCCTGGCTTTGCCACACTTCATACACATCGGCAAACCGCGTGTTGAAATCTTTTTCATGGCCCTTTGGAACCAGCAGTGTTGTCTGGCCAGGTGAAAGATAATATCCCCTGATCTCCGGATTCATGTCCTTAAGGGTCTTAAAAGAAATACCTGCAGCCTGTGCAATGAGAACCAGGGGGATTTGGTTGTCTGATGTGAAATTGAGCCGGGAAAACGTAAACACCGGGTACAGATCCTCGGGTTCAAGATGAAATCCATATTTTTCAGGATATTCCAGTATTAATTTGGCAGCAATGAGTTTGTATATATACTGCTGGGTTTCCAGGGGCAGATACAGATCAAAAAATTGCCGGGTCTGCTGGGCATCGATTTCAACAGCAAGCCCGTGCTCTCCCATGTTGTAAGCAGCTAACGCCAGGGGAAAAGAACCGAATTCATCAAACAGCTTTTTCAAATAAAGACTGGCGGCCCGGGTTGATAGAAAAATATTGCGGCGTTCATCCACCTGGTCGTCGATGCGCAATCCATACCGCAGGCCCGTATTTTTCAAAAACTGCCAGTACCCTACGGCATGTGCGGATGATCTGGCATGAGGCCTGAGGGCGCTTTCTATGACCGGTACATATTTGAGGTCATCCGGCATCTGTTCCCGGGCCAGTATCTGCTGGATATGGGGAAAAAGCATTGCAGCCCGTTTTATCCACAGGATCACCTGGGGTCTGTTCCATAATGCCAGCAGCATTGCTTTTTCCAGTTCCGCCCTGACATGGGATTTTTCAAGGGGTACACGGGTATTGCAAAAAACAATATCGTCGGGAAACCGGATGCTCTGAATAAGGGACGGAATGGGCTCCAGGGCGGAAGCATTTTGTTCCGCGCCTGCAAGATTGGAAAAAAGCGGCACTATAGAAATTACCACCCAGACAGCAGATTTCAAAATTATATGTCGCATAAACACCCGGAAAAATACATTAACACAAAGACATGCCATCATTGCAGATCAGAAATGAAAAGTCAATTAATTGCCGGTTCCATTCTCCGGACTGAATATTTGCCATACGCATGCCAGGTTTTCGATCGTTCTGTGCAGCATTCTGTCCCAGCCCCGCCCCTGGTGGTGTCCCAAGAAGCACACGCTACTATAACAAATATTGAGCTCTGGATATTTGCCTTTTCAATTTATCTTTGATATGCCATAATTCAATGAAAAATCAACCCAAATCGTATTGGAAAAATTCATGCTGTCCTTCTTAAAAGAGATCATCACTCGGGCCGGTGATATCTGCC
>JAIVHE010000500.1 GCA_020201255.1 Desulfobacteraceae bacterium | reverse complement strand
ACCCATGTCTTTGTACAGGCGGGTGTGGGCTCGTTTGCAGCTGCCATGGTGGCATCTCTCACCAGCCTGGCCAGAGGGAAAGGGGTGGCGGCACCGGCATTTGTTGTTGTGGAACCCGAAGGTGCCCCATGTCTGTTTGAATCGATCAAAAAAGGGGAACGGATCCGGATTAATGGTGATCTGGCCACTATCATGGCGGGACTGTCCTGCGGAGAGCCGAGCCTTACAGGGTGGGAAATACTGAAATCAGGTGCCAATGCATTTTTAATGTGCCCCGATGAGGTCGCCCGAAGAGGAATGAAGGTTCTGGGCAATCCCCTGGCAACAGATCCATGTATTGTTTCCGGAGAATCCGGTGCCGTAACCCTCGGCGCATTGTTTGAAATCATGACTGATACAGATAACCGGAAAACAAGAAAGGATCTCAGCCTGAACAGCGACTCCAGCGTATTGCTGTTTTCAACCGAAGGAGATACTGATCCGGAGGTGTACCGTGACATTGTCTGGGCGTAAAAACACAAAAAAGTCATGCAAATCAGGGGTTTTTCCCTGTTGCCTTTTCAACGCCTGAGGTCGGCCTGCTCGACCAGGGAGGTATCATGAGTTTTCCGGAACTGAACCGGGGGGACAGGGGCGAAGACGTAAAACGCCTTCAATCGCTGTTAAACAAAGTCGGGGCCATGCTGGTCAAGGACGGGGATTTTGGCCAACCATCGACCTGCTTGAAAACGATATCGGCAGACCGGGCAGCAAAAAGCGGGCAGCAGAGATTAAGCGCCTGGGCGTGGAGATTCCCTTTACGGCGGCCTGGAACGTCTTCCTGAAAAAAACACTGCCCCGGTTTTATCAGGACACAGAATCAATTTATCCTTGTTTGCCCCGGCTCCCCGATTTCTGCCGCTCGGCTCTGGTCAGCATTGTTTACAACCGCGGCACCAGCCTGAACGGGAGCAGCCGCAGCGAAATGCGTGCCATCCGGGATATCCTTGCAAATGCGGACAATGAAAGTCTTCACAAACAGAAACGGAAAATGATCTTAACGGACATTGAAGACCAGATTGTCTCCATGCAGCGGCTCTGGGACCCGGTGTCGGGTGTTCACAAACGCAGGCAGGCCGAGGCAAATCTCTGGAGAGCCGGTGTCGAAGCCTGGTAACATCCAAAGACCCGATGAAACAGATGCAGGCAGCCCGCTATCTATACCAGGCCAGGCAGCATGCTATCTGGAGGGGATGATAGAATTTGAATCCTCCGTCGCAATTTAGACAGGACGTAAAGGAAAACCCATGGAAAAATACCTGCCCATCATTTACGTGCGCGGATACGCCGGAAGCCAGGGGGCTGTGGAGTCCATTGTGGACCGGCCCTACTACGGCTTCAATCTCGGCTCCACCCAGGTGCGCACCGGCCCGGACGGTGATCCGGACTTCTTTATCTTTGAAAGCCCGCTGGTCCGTTTGATCAAGGACCACGGGTACACGGATCTCTTTGCCCGGATCGACCATCACGGGGCCGTGGAACTGCTCAACGGCGAGGACGCGACGTATGAGGCCGGCAGATTCCCGGCCCGGTCCCTCTGGATTTACCGCTACTACGACCGGACCTCGGAACGTGCCGGTGACGGCACCCGGGATGTCATTGAGACCCTGGGGGAAAATCTGGGCTGCCTTCTGGATTACGTCCTGGCCCAGACAGGTGCCCCACGGGTCCACCTGGTGGCACACTCCATGGGCGGGCTCATCTGCCGCTCCCTGATCCAGCGCGTCCTGAAGAAAGAGGCTGCAAAAAAGGTCGACCGGGTCTTCACCTATGCCACGCCCCACCGAGGCATCCACTTCCGGCGCGGTCTCGGGTTTTTGACCAGCGTGCGCGATCTGCTCGGGCTCAATGACTCCAACACCTTCGGCCCGGTCCGGATGCGGGAGTTTCTTGGGTTCTCAAAAAATTGGGATGAGAACCGCCTGAACGAGATGGGCGGGCTTTTTCCGGTTGACCGGATCTTCTCGCTGATCGGCACCAACCACACCGACTACAACCTGGCCCGCCTGGCCGTGGGCCCGGGCAGCGACGGCCTGGTGCAGATGGACCACGCCTATGTCAAAGGCAGCAGCCGCGCCTTTGTGTTTCGCAGCCACAGCGGGCCCCTGGGCATTGTCAACTCGGAAGAAGGGTACCAGAACCTCCAGCGCTTCCTGTTTGGTGACACCAGTGTGTGCATCGACCTGGAAAACGTCCGGCTCAAGGATTCCCTGCGCAGCGACAACGATCTGCGTTTTCTGCTCATCGAAACCACGGTGCTGATCCGCGGGGAGCAGATCGTGATGACCGACCAGCGCGAGGAGCACGGCTCCGCCCTGACCGTCCCGGCCAGGGCCCTGGAATCCGGATCTGAAACCCTGTTCCGCACCTTTCTGATAAAGGCGTATCGGCCCAGTCCCCGGGACCGCTATTCCAACTTTCAGATCCGCCTCCGCGTTGGCCGGGCTGGACAGTGATCTCCCGGCCACAGGCAAACGCTACCCCCGCAATGACAACATCCGGTTCCCGCTGCCGTCAAAGAACCTTGCCCAGGGAGATCTGGTGCTTCGGGTCCGGGATGAACGTGGGAATTCCAATTGAAAAATCCAGGCCACCCTGAGGCCACTGGTTGACCCATGAATCGGAGATTGCTGTGAAAGTGGTGGATATTTTAGACAAAGACACCATGAAAATCATTGAGGTGACAGTATGAGTCAAAAAAAGGCAAAAACTTTATCTGTTCTTGATACACAAATCAGGGTTGTTCCGGTGGATAAGGAGGACTACATTTCTCTGACCGACATGCTCAAAGCAAAGGATGGGGACTTTTTTATTTCAGATTGGCTCAGGAACCGAAACACGGTTGAATTCCTTGGGATCTGGGAATCCGTCCACAATCCTGATTTTAATTATGGCGAATTCGACACAATTAAAAGTCAAGCCGGCTTGAACAGTTATCGAATCAGTATCAAGGAGTGGGTGAAAAAAACAAACGCCATTGGTCTTATGGCCAAGGCGGGGCGATATGGTGGTACCTATGCCCATAGAGACCTTGCTTTTGAATTCGGCATGTGGATCAGCCCCAAATTCAAGATTTATCTGATCAAAGAATTTCAGCGGCTCAAAGAAGCGGAGCAGGCGCAGTTGGGCTGGGATATAAAGCGTAACCTGACAAAAATCAATTACCGCATTCACACCGATGCCATTAAAAACAATCTGATTCCGCCGGAACTGTCAAAGGCACAGATCAATTTTGTGTATGCCTCTGAAGCCGATGTGTTGAATGTGGCGCTGTTCGGCATGACCGCAAAACAATGGCGGGATGCCAACCCTGGAGAAAAAGGAAATATTCGTGATCAGGCTGATGCTTCCCAACTGGTCTGCCTGGCAAACATGGAAAACCTCAACGCCCTTTTTATCAATGAAGGTATGGCGCAAGAGGAGCGGCTAAAAAGACTGAACACCACTGCCATCCATCAGATGAAACTCCTGATTGCCGATCATGGCATTCAACAATTAGAGGATAAATAATAGTGGCCCAGCATCCTGTGCGCGGCCGTCACCGTCGTCATCCGGGACAGAGACAAAAGTGACGGCCGCAAGGATTTCTTAGCAATGCCGGTTAAAGATCTTCACAATGGAAAAGAATTCCATTGAGTATATAAAATGAGTTTTTCAAAAATAGAATGGACGGAAACAACCTGGAACCCTTTGACCGGTTGCACCAAAATCAGCCCAGGGTGCAAAAACTGTTATGCAGAAAGAATGGCCAAACGGCTTCAGGCCATGAATTCCGCAAATTATGCCAATGGCTTTACATTAACCTGCCACCCGCACGCCCTGGACATTCCTTTTTCATGGAAAAAAGAACGGATGGTCTTTGTCAACTCCATGAGTGATCTGTTTCATGAAGATGTCCCGGAAGCTTTTATTAAACGGGTTTTCAATACCATGAATCTTGCATCCCAGCATCAATACCAGGTATTGACCAAACGATCAGAAAAGCTTCTTGAAATGAATGCGGTTTTAAAATGGGACAACCATATCTGGGTAGGCGTCAGTGTCGAGAATGCGGATTATACATATCGAATCGACCATCTGCGCCAGTCAAGTGCCAAAGTCAAATCTATATCCTTTGAACCCCTGATTGGGGATGCAGGCGATTTAAATCTGAATGGAATAGACTGGGTTATCGTTGGAGGAGAGTCAGGGCCAGGGGCGAGACCCGTTGAAAAAGAGTGGGTCATTAATATTCAGCAACAGTGTTTAACCAAAAACATCCCATTTTTTTTCAAACAATGGGGAGGCGTTAATAAGAAAAAAACGGGCCGTCTTCTTGACGGCAAAATATGGAATCAAATGCCAAGGATTGAAATAGCATCGCCAGATTTAGCCCCTGCATGAAAATACAATAAGGAAATATCTGTTGACCTGCATTTATATACCGGCTAAAGGACCTGAGGATTGGGCGCGGCTGCTGGCTGATCCTGTGAAACATTGGAGGACAGGATACTCTGCGCGGACGCTTGCTTACTCCTGGCAGAGCGCTGACGGCTTTCCTGCTGAAATCAAGGCTGCATTTTCCGAAAACGAGTTTCTTTCGGATATCCAACTACTTATCGCTATTCCAGAACATAAGGTTCCTTTGGTGGGAGGATCCACGCCATCACAGAATGATATATGGGCACTGGCAAGAACAAGCAGCGGTTTGGTATCGATCGCCCTAGAAGGAAAGGTATCGGAACCATTCGGCCCAACGCTGTCAGAGTGGCTGGCGGGAGGATCTCAAGGGAAAGTTGCCCGTTTGGCGTTCCTTCGCCGTGAACTGAATCTGAATGAGGC
>JAIVHE010000198.1 GCA_020201255.1 Desulfobacteraceae bacterium | reverse complement strand
CCGGGTGGAATCCAGCAGGGCAATGGTAAAAATAAGAACGGGCAGGGAAGATCCCAGCACCGACAGGATCATCAGGGCAAAAATCAGGGTGGGAAAGGACATGATCACATCGATGATCCGGCTTAAGATCTGGTCGATCCATCCGCCCTTGACCGCTGCCACAAATCCCAGCAGCGAGCCGAATGAAAATGACAAAGCAGTAGTGACAAATGCCAGGGCCATGGTATTTCTGGCCCCGTAGACCATGCGGGTGAAAAGGTCTCTGCCGATATGGTCGGTTCCCAGATAAAACCGGGCAGATACGGTTTCCCATGCATTTCCCACCACGGCGGTTTCTTCATAGGGTGCAATCAAGGGGGCAAAAATGGCCACCAGACAGTTCAAAAGCACAATGCCCAGACCGATGCGGGCACTCAAAGGAGATTGTCTCAATAAACTCAGCACAAAAAAATCCTTTTTAGAATTGGGATTGTCTCAGTTTCGGGTTGGACAGCATGGACAACACATCCGCCAGCAGGTTCAATCCGATATAGGTGATGGAAAAAATAAGGCCCGATGCCTGCACCACCGGCAGATCCCGCTTGGCAACAGAGTCCACCAGCAACTGCCCCAGACCGGGATACACAAACACCACCTCCACAATCACCACCCCCACCACCAGGTAGGCCAGGTTCACCGCCACCACATTGATCACAGGGGACAATGAATTGGGAAAGGCATGGTGAATAATGATCCGCAGGCGCCTGATCCCCTTGATTTCCGCCATCTCGATATAGGCGGATGCCAGCACATTGATAATAGCCGCCCTTGTCTGGCGCATCATATGAGCGGTGACCACACAGGTCAACGTCAGGGCCGGCAGCAGGATGGTATAAAATTTGTGCCCCAGTCCCATCTGTGGATCGATCATGGCAATGCTGGGGAACATTTCCAATTTTACGCTGAAAAGGGCGATGAGGATATAGGCCACAAAAAATTCCGGAAAAGAAATAAAGGACAGGGTGGTGGTGGAAATGGCCTTGTCATACAGGGTATTTCTGTAAAAAGCGGCCAGAATCCCCAGCAGAATGGCCAGGGGCACGGCAATGAGCGCTGTTGTGCCCGCCAGAAACAATGTGTTGCCAAACCGCCAGGAAATCAGGTCGGCCACCGGCCGCTTGTTGGCCAGGGAATTGCCGAAATCCCCCTGGACAAAAGCTTTGAGCCAGGCAACATACCGGGTGTGGGGGGGCAGATCCAGTTTGAGTTCCCTGCGCAAAGCCTCCACCGTCTCCGGGGTGGCGGATTGGCCCAGCACGGTATCAGCCACATCACCGGGCAGCAGTTCCACCCCGATGAAAATGATCACAGAAATGACAAAAATTGTTACCAGACTCGCACCGATCCGCTTGAGAACATGCAAAATTACGTTTTTCATAGATACATTACCATTTCATATATTTGTTACAGGCAATATATCGGGATCGAAGCATTTTTGTCAAGGATTTATACGCTACGTTATCCAATTGCCTTGCCCATAAGCGCTAAACATGGTATCTGCATATCTGAATGGTGATAGAACCTTATCGCATTCTATGGAATTATGGGAATATCTAAAGGGGAATATCACCATGACCGCTGCAAATGATGAACAATGCAGAAATTTATTGATTTCTTTGCGGAAAATCAACCAGGCCATTGACCAGCACTCTTTTGTGCTGAAAAAAAACTTCGGCCTCACCGGCCCCCAGCTGATAACACTCCAGGCTGTCGCGTATTATTCCCCCATATCCGTTACCCAGGTATCCAAAGTGGTCAGCCTGAGCCAGGCATCTGTGACAGATATCACCCAGCGCCTGGAAAAAAAAGGATATCTTTCCCGGGCCAGGAGCAGCAATGACAAGCGTAAAACCGATATTGTACTCACCAAAAAAGGGACACAGATTCTGGATGCGGTCCCCCCCCTGCTTCAGGAACGGTTTACCAAACGGTTTTCAGAACTGGAAAGATGGGAACAATTGATGATTGAAAGTGCGTTTGAGCGGGTGGTCTCCATGATGTCGGCACAGGATTTCAATGCCGCGCCCATCATGCTCACCGGAGATGAAAAATAAACTGCCTGCCTGCCGTTTTCCGGCAGACAGGCAGCATGAATCCAAAAACAAAGTAATTTTATATGAAAGCCGTCAGTACTCAGTCATCAGCTAACAACTAATAGCTAACGGCCAATAACTAACAACTTTCACACTTTGTTGTACCCGTCAGGGCATGGGCGGCCTTAGGCTTTCATTTTCTTATAATCGTCATGCAGCCCCAGATACAGACTGATCATCATGACAATCATCACCGCAGTAAAAGGCAGCCCCACAGTGATTGCCACTGCCTGGATTGCGCCCAGTGCATCGGCACCACCGCCCACCAGCAGGCAGGCTGCAATAAACCCTTGAAGGGTGGCCCAAAACATCCGCTGGAACCGGGGTGCATCCATTTTACCGCCGGCGGTAATGGAATCCACCACCAGGGAGCCGGAGTCGGATGAGGTGACAAAGAAAACCAGCACCAGGCAGATACCCAGAAAGGA
>JAIVHE010000499.1 GCA_020201255.1 Desulfobacteraceae bacterium | reverse complement strand
TCATGGAGGCGGCTGCCCAACAATGGCAAATTTCCGTGCAAAAATGCACTACAAAAGACGGCAGGGTCATTCACCCTGAAGGAAAAACCCTGCGGTACGGGCAGCTTACCCTGGCTGCAGCAACACTTGCAGTGCCGGAAAAACCAAAGCTGAAAACCCCTGGTGACTACCATATTATCGGCACCCTGCGGCAGCGGCTGGATATCCCGGACAAGGTCATGGGCAGGACCGTATTTGGCATGGATTTTACCGTGCCCGGCATGTGCACGGCAGTGGTGGCCCGGCCGCCCCGTTACGGCGCGTCCCCTGAATCGTATGACGAACAGGCAGCCATGGGCGTCAAAGGGGTGCTCAAGGTGGTGCCCCTTGAAAACCGGATCGCGGTGTGTGCCGAAACCGCCTATGCGGCCATGACCGGAAGAGATCTGCTCAAAATCAAATGGTCCAAAGGATCCATGCCCGAACTGAATGACGCATTTATCGATACTGTATTTCAGGATCATCTGGAAAAAGAGGGCTCGGCCGCCAAAAGCACCGGAGATGTCCAGGCAGCAAGGGCAAAGGCATCCCAGACACTGACCCAGCAATATAAACTGCATTACATCTCCCACGCCCAGGTGGAGCCCATAAACTGCACCGCCCATGTGGAAAAGGACCGCTGCCGGATCTGGGCACCGACCCAGGGGCCGACCCTGGCCCAGATGACGGCATCCAAAATCACCGGCCTGCCCCCTGAAAAGGTGCGTGTCGAAATTCTGCCCGCCGGCGGCGGATTCGGCCTGCGCGGGGAACCTGATCCGGTAACCGATGCGGTTTTGCTGTCAAAAGACCTGGACCGGCCGGTAAAAGTTGTCTATACCCGGGAGGATGATTTCAGCAATGATTATTTCCGCCCGGCAAACCAGTCCCGGATTACAGCAGGCCTGGACAGGGACGGACGGATCACCGCCTGGTTCCACAAGGTGGCGGCCCAATCCATCATGATGCGCATCATGCCCCGGTACGTCCAGAACGGTATTGACCCGGATGCCGTGTCCGGCACCGTGGATATGCCGTATGACATCCCCAGCCATCATGTGACATACGCCATGGTGGACCTGCCGATCCAGGTGGGATGGTGGCGGTCCGTGGGATATTCCATCAATGCATTTATTGTAGAATCCTTCATGGATGAACTGGCCCATACTGCCGGCAAAGACCCCCTCCAGTTCCGGCTGGATCACATGGAAAAAGGATCCAGGGCTTACAATATTCTGTCCATGGCAGCGGATAAAGGCGGCTGGCACAGCCCGGTTCCCGAGGGAAGGGCCAGAGGGATTGCCGTTACCGCATGTTTTGAATCCTTTGCCGCCCACATGGCAGAAGTGTCGGTGGACAAGAAAGGCAGCATCACGGTGCACAAGATGGTCTGTGCCATTGACTGCGGCACGGCTGTCTTCCCGGATGCCATCCGGGCCCAGGCGGAAGCCGGGGTTGTCATGGGCCTGAGCGTGGCCTTTCATGAAAAAATCCGTTTTGCCGACGGCGGGGTCAAAACATCCAACTACAGCGATTACCGTGTCCTTACCATGTCTGAAGTCCCGGAAATCGAAGTGCATATCGCCCAGAACAATCTCAAGGCGGGCGGTATCGGTGAACCGGTGTTTCCGTCAGTGGCACCTGCCGTGGCAAATGCCGTTTTCAGGGCAACCGGCGTGCGTCTCAGGGAACTGCCGTTTCAAACCGATCTGCTGGCAAGTTAAGCATAAGATTCTCCAATGGTTTTTGTAAATACCGCCGGTTTTGAAAATAGAAAAAAGGAATAAGTTGATCCTTTTTCTCTGAAGAAATTTTAACAGAGTCAAGCACCAGTTCCGAGAGACCGTCAAGGCCGCAAAACAGATTCAGGACTCTTGATTTAGGAGAACCGAGATTTTTACTGATCTGATCTAAAATACTATTATTTTTCAGTGAGTTATATTTTCCTACAGGAAAAAAAGATAGTTATTTCCATAGGAATCATAATATGACACTTTGATATTTTAAGAATTGTCTAAAAAAAATATCGAAAGGAGATATTATGGCCCAATTAATGTTGCCGCTACTTTCCGCTGGTGTAACGAATATAAATCACCTGGTAAGTGTTTGGAAGCTGGAAGAACGTTAGACTTACTTTTTTGGAATTTACCCGATCTATTCACATATGCCCGGCGATCAGAAAATGTTTCGTTTAACCATCGCTCTGCTGATAGAATCCGGAGCATGCAGACAAATTGAAATAATCGCAGCGTTTGGTTTGTCAAAAAGTAGTGTCATCAGGGCCCAAAAGAAATACAGAGACCATGGTTCCGATGCGTTTTTTCTTGAACGCAGGGGCAGTCGTACCGGGGGAACAATTCTGACACCAGAGGTTCTTGGCCGGGCACAAAATTTATTTGATGATGGGTTGACCAGGAAAGCAGTAGCGGAGGAGCTTAATGTCAAATATGACACCCTTCGTAAGGCGATTAATGATGGTCGTTTACAAGAGACAAAAAAGGGCGATTTTACAGGAACCAAATCAGCAAGAACAATTATTGACGA
>JAIVHE010000498.1 GCA_020201255.1 Desulfobacteraceae bacterium | reverse complement strand
CCAGGTGGTGGCAAATGTGTGATTGTACCTGTTTGAATGCCTGTAACAGGGTCGGCAGGCCCCGGGTTTTGGACAGGCTGCCCACATATCCCGCAAACCGGGTTTGGGCATCACATCCCAGTGATGCGGCAAGGGCCTTTCTGGCTTCCTCCCTGGGCATAAGTGCTTCAGGTTCCAGGATGCCGCCGGGAATGGAAAAAATTCTGGTGTTTTTGAGTTTGAACATGGCTTGCAGATGGAGGCACGTGTCTTTGGTTGTGGTGAAAACATAATGGCTTAGATCTTTGTAGAGCCGTCGGTTATACCAGAAGTTGCGCACATGGGCGCTGGTGTGACGGGACAGTATTCTGCAGGGCACGCCGGCTTTTTTGGCGGCAGGCATGGCGATTTTTGCATCAATATCGCCATGGGTGTTGAGGACATGGGGCCGTTCATCTAGAAAAATGCGGATCAGATCTCTGTAGCTTTTGAACAGCCCCATGGGGGTAAAAGATACGGCATAGACCCGGAATCCGTATTGTTTTGCCTTCTGAAACAAAGGGGTGTTTTCAGGTGCCGCAATAACGATCTGATGTCCGTTTTCATGCATCCATACGGATTCATTGAAAATGCGTTTTTCCACACCCCCCCATCCGGTGTGGCAGGCGGTATGAACGATTTTGTAAAGGGATTTCATAAATTTTTGCTGCGCAACAGTCTTTTTTCCATTCGGTGGCCCTGGTATCCTTGTCTCTGGGAAAGGGGATCTGGGCACGGGAAAAATACAGGGCAAACCCCCGGGTGTTGAAGGTGACTTTTACATCCTTGGGATCGGTTATTTCCCGGAGATCCTGAATTTTATAGGCCAGAGTGGACATGGAAACAGCCGGGTCCCGGCCAAAGGGGGCAATGAGGTGATCCAGGGATCGGGGATTGAATTCGGGCTGGTCCCCCTGGATATTGATGATGATCTCATCCGGGCCGAGGTTGAGAATATCAGCGGTTTGGGCCACCCGGTCTGTGCCGGACCTGCAGGTGTCTGATGTCATTACTGCATTGCCGCCAAAGGCCTGTACCGCCTGCACAATGCGCTGGTCATCCGTGGCCACCCAGGTCTGGGTCACCACGGAGGATTTTTGGGCCTGCTCATATACCCGCTGGATCATGGATTTTCCGGCAATGTTCACAAGGGGCTTTCCTGCCAGACGGCTTGAGCCGTACCGGGAAGGGATGATCGCGATGGTCATGTGTTTGACCCCTTACATTTTCAGGAACAGGGACCTGGCTTTGTCCCGTGTCATGATGGTTTTCCAGTCTTTGCCCAGGCAGTTTTCCCACAGGGGATCCAGACCCAGTGCCACGGTGATCATGGTGTCCATATCCTTGTCACTCAGGTCCTTGACCACATTTCTGGGGATATCCACCCCGGTTTTTTCCATCATGATACGAAATTCTTTCACCCCGTCGGGATAATATTCCTCCAGTGCATCAAAGGTGATGCAGCACCCCACCCCGTGATGGATGCCCAGCAGATAGGAAAGTCCGTAGGACAAAGCATGGCAGGCCCCCACCTGGGAATAGGCGATACTCATTCCGCCGAAAAAGGATGCCATCATCAATTTGTCGGCCGCATCCGGATGCCGGTCCAAAAACACCTGGCGGCACAATGCCAGAGATTTTTCTCCATAGGCTTTGGAAAACTCGTTTAAATAGGTGCCTGCCAGAGATTCCACGCAATGGATATAACAATCCATGCCTGTGTAAAAATGCTGGTCTTCGGGCACGCCGGCGGTGAGTTCCGGATCTAAAATCACCTGATCAAATACCGTATAATCGGAGTTGATACCCAGCTTTTTTTCCGGGCCGGTGAGTACGGTGGTGCGCGATACTTCCGCCCCGGTTCCGGAAAGCGTGGGAACGGCCGCATGGTACACCGCCGGATTCTGGATCAGATCCCATCCCTGGTATTGGGTGGAAGACCCTTCATTTGTCAGCATCAGGGAGATGGCCTTGGCCAGATCCATGGTGGAGCCGCCGCCGATTCCCACTATGGCACAGGGAAGGGTGGGCCGAGCGATTTTTACCTTCCGGGTGAGCTGGTCCACAACCTGTGTTTTGGGTTCATCTGTCACATCCACATACAGCACAAGATCATTGTCATGAAGCGGGATACGCGATTCCAGTGGTGTGCCGGCAAACACATCATCCAGCACAAAGACCGCCCAGTCATCAGGGGTGTTGCGCCGGGGTGCAAGGATTTCATCGGTCTGGGCAAAACAGCCTCTGCCGAAGATCACCCGGGGTACCATTTTGAAGTTTCGAAACATGGTTATCCTCTATGTTTTTATTTGAAAGCTGTTAGCCGTTAGCTATTAATACGCAATTATTCGCTTCCAGTAAACAAAATTTTCCCTGCTGTTACCACCGGCTAACAGCTTTCATTCTTTGTTGTGCCCGGTCAGGGCTTGGGTGTTATGGTGTCACTGCTATATTTATGGTGTCACTGATTTTTTGATGGCGGCAATGCGCTGTTCCAGATCCTGATCCGACCAGGAGAGCATGATCTGCATGGACAGGGTCCGTTCCATTATGGCATCGGATTCGGGTAACACCAGATTTTGAAAATCCGGCAGATTGTCGCAGAGCTGGACAGCCATGGGAGCGGTGCAGCGCATTTTTTTCAAATGGTCCCACTGCCGGTAATAATGCCAGTTGTTGGCATACCAATAGGCGCAGGGAACCTTGTTTTCTGCAAGCGCATCCCCCACCTGTCTGGCTCTTTCTTGTGTGGGCAGCATGAAGCTTAAAAAGGTGGCGGAATCCCCGAAGGGATCAGGCAGGTACCGAAAGGAAATCCCTGGCATGTCTGTCATGGCATCCTTTATAATGCGTTTGTTTCTGCGCTGGGTCTCCAGGATTCGGTCCAGTTTTTCAAGCTGGGCCAGGCCCACTGCCGCGTTGAGTTCACTGATCCGATAATTGCATCCCAGAATGGGGTGGTCATCCGCACCCCGGTCAGGGCCGCCCAGGTGGTCATGGCCGTGGTCGGCATACTGATGACACAGATCATACACCTGCCGGTCATTGGTGATGATGGCCCCGCCTTCTCCGCAGGTGACGGTTTTGACCGCATCAAAGGAAAAACACCCGGCCAGACCGAAACTGCCCAGAGGTTTTCCCTGGAAGGTTCCGCCCAGGGCCTGGCATGCATCTTCCAGCAGAATCAGGCCTTTTTTATCGCAGAACTCTTTGATTTCGGTAATGCGCGCCATGGCCCCGCACATGTGCACCGGGACCACG